>JAUQQB010000515.1 GCA_030550075.1 Chloroflexota bacterium
GGCCCCAAAGGGCCGTGGGGAGGGGGGATTCAGGGGGGTGGGGCTATAGGCCCTCCCGATCTTATAGGGCGCCGTAACCCCTGAGAGAGTGTCTGAAAACTCCGCCACGATGAGTATAGAGGCGCGCCAGGCGTCTGACCCTCTGTTCGTAGTTGGGCACGAAGCGAGGCGGAGTGCCCCCAAAAAAGAACGGGCACTTACGTGCCCTACTACAAACAGGAAAGACCCTTGTTTGTAATCAAGCACGGAGCGAAAGGGATGATGGAAACGATGAGTATCGCCTTGGAAGAGCTGGCCCAATCCCTGCGTGACCTGCGGGATTCATCCGCGATCCGCCGGGCCGCCCTGGCATGGGTCGTGCGGTGGACCCGGGGGGCTGACGGGGCTTTCCTCCAGAGAGAAGGGGGAATCTGGCGGTGTCAGGAGGCGCTTTGGGAGTCGTTCCGATGGGAGAAGGAGTGGGCATTGCCGGAGCGGGCGGATCTCCCTGGCTGGCAGGGACGAGAGGATGTTTGCTTCCTGGCGATTCCTCTGCGAGGAGCGACGGAATGGCTGGGCGTGTGGGAGCCCGATCCTTCCACCCTGATGGATGCGCGGGCCTGGTCCGTTGCCGCGCTCCTGATCGGACTGGCGCTGGAGGCAGCGATGGATCGCGAGGCCCAGAGCGCCTTCCTCTCCACAGCGGTCCACGAGCTGCGCCTTCCGATGACCAGCATCAAAGGCTACGCGGATCTTCTGGCGAAAGGAATGGCTGGACCCCTGACCGATCCCCAGCGCCGGTTCGTGGAGATCATCCGGTCGAACATCGATCGCCTGACGGGTCTGGTGAATGATCTGCTGGAATATTCTCGCATCGAGACCGGGCGATTGCGGTTGCGAGTGGAACCAGTCTCGCTGGGAGAAGCGTTCGAAGAGGCCCTCCGGCGGGTTCAGGTGGAGATCGGCGGGCGCGCCCATCGCGTGGAGCAGGATCTGCCCGGCGACCTTCCGATGGTGGCAGCGGATCGGGAGCGGCTGATCTATATTCTGAGCAAGGTGCTGGATAACGCGGCGAAATATACGCCTTCTGGAGGGGAGATCCGGATTCGGGCCCTCCGAACCGGGGATGCGGTGCTCTGTGAAATCGCAGACCGCGGCATCGGGATCTCCCCGGAAGATCAGGCCAGGCTTTTCACGCCGTTCTGGCGTTCCGAAGATCCCCGAGTGCGAGAGGTGCCAGGCTTTGGGCTCAGTCTGGCGGTGTCTCGCGGCCTGCTCCGGGCGATGGGCGGGGAAATCACAATCGAGAGCGCGCCGGGCCAGGGGACCCAGGTTCGAATTCGGCTACCTTGCGCTCAAGGGACGTAGAGTTTATCGCTCTGGGGATTTTGGGTTGAGCGGGGCCGCCCAACCCAAAATCCCCACGGCCCTTTGGGTCCCGGGGAAGGGAGAGAAGCTCGCCTCCCATCCGGAGAGGGCCCAGACGGCCAACCACTTTGCCTCAAGTCCAGCTGTTTCACTCATCCTTCAGCTCGGGCCGCTTCGACCAGCCAGTGGAAGGGCCAGAGGTGTCGGGGGTCGGCCTCGAACAGCAATTCCGGATGCCATTGCACGGCCAGCGCCCGTGGCGTGGCGCTTCCCTCTGGATGCCAGAGGAAGGCCTCCACGACACCGTCCGGCGCCTCCGCCAGAACCTGAAGCGCCGCCGGAAGCTGCTGGCGGTTCGGAATGCCTTGATGGTGATACGAGTTCACCTCCAGCACCTCGCCGATCCCATGGGCCTGGAGAATGTCCTTCAAGGTGAGATTCGAATACAGACGAACCGGATGGGCGAGCGCGGGGGGAGGCTGGTCGCTGTTATGTGTCAGCTCTGTGACATCCGGGAGATGCTGACATAACATCCCGCCCCAGGCGACCGCCAGCATCTGGAAGCCGCGACAGATCCCCAGGATCGGACGCCCCCGGTCTTGGGCAGCCTCCACCAGGGCGAACTCGAAGGCGTCTCGATTCGGATCCACCCCATCCGTTTCGGGATGCCGCGAGGCTCCATATCGTGCCGGATCGATGTCTCCGCCTCCTGTCAGCAGGACGCCATCCACCTGTTCGACGAACACCGCTGCGGCCTCCGGCGGGAGATTGGGTAGCATCACTGGAAGTCCTCCGGCCTGCCAGATCGCCCGCAAGTAAGCGGTCTCCGTCGCGCTCCATGCTCGCTTCAGTGAGGTCTGCTCTCGCGTGTTCTTCACCGTAACACCAATCACTGGTCGCCGCATCGGGTATTCACCTTCGGGAATTTGGGTGATCTTCTCCCTCTATGTAGTTAGGACTTACGCCGTTGACCTCTAAAGGGGAAGAGGGCCAACTGCGTAACTGTAGTAGGAGTTACGCAGTTGAAAGCTCTAAAGGTGGGACGGAATGGCCCCACCCCAAATCCTTTCTGGAGGCGGAGCGGGGCGCCGAAGG
>JAUQQB010000042.1 GCA_030550075.1 Chloroflexota bacterium
GGCGATGAGCCCTGGGCCAGCGCCAAGCCCTGGGTCAGCGCTAGAGTCAGCGCCAGCAATCCTCCCGTCGCTACCAACCGTCGTATCCACGCGCGCGCCATGCATGCCTCCTTTACTCCAAAAAGTTCCCGCCTTCCCCTTCCCGGGCGGATTTTGCCACCCGGGAAGGGGATTATTCTCCAGCCTTCCCCACCTCTACCGATCGCCTCCTCAATGGAAGCTGAGTTTCCACAAAGGCCAGCCGCAACAATAGTGGAGCGAGCAGGGTGGTCCCCATGATCACCAGGATCAGGGAAGTGTAGAGCTGAGGAGAGATCCATCCGGCGTCCCATCCCAGCGTTGCGATCACCAGCGCCACTTCACCCCGAGAGACCATGCCCGCACCGACCTGGAAGGCTTCCCGGGCCGATAGCCCGCCCAGACAAGCCCCCAGGCCGCTGCCAAGCCATTTGCTGAGGACTGCCAGGGTTAGGAGAGCCAGGCCGAACGAAGAGAGCGCTTCCAGCGCGGGGATCGGGGCTTCCAGGCCTACCGCAACGAAGAAAACCGGGATCAACAGGCCATCGCCGAGCGTTCGAGCGCCCCGAAGCGCCTGCTCCTCTAACGATGTGCCTGCAAGGAACAGGCCCGTCAGATAAGCTCCTGTAATCGCCGCAACCCCGCCCCACGCCTCCGCCGCCCCACTCATTCCCAGCGTCAGGGCCAGGACCAGCGCCAGCCCCCTCTCATCTGGATGATGGCGGGCGATCCAGCGGGCGGCCATCGGGATGAAGCGTCGGCCGATGAGGAAGGCCACGCCCAGGAACAACCCCATCTTCAATACAGAAACCAGAGGTTGTCCGATCCCGCTTAACCCGGTCGCCAGAGCCAGCACGCCCATCCCCAGCACATCATCCAGAATCGCCGCGCCCAGGATGGTGATTCCCGCCCGGGTCTGATGATGACCCATTTCCCGGAGCGTCTGGACAGATAAGCTGACGCTGGTGGCGGTTAAAGCGGCACCCAGGAATAGCATCTGAGGCCATGGCAATCCCACCAGGGCGCCGAAAAGCATGGCTCCGAAGAAAGGGGCCAGGACCCCTCCCAGGGCGGCTCCGATCGCTCCCCCGCCGACCTTTCGTAAGGCCTGGGCATTGGTCTCCAGACCCGCCATGAACATCAGGAGGAGGACCCCCAGGAGGGCGACGGCTTTCAGCTCCGCACTCGGATGAAGCCATCCCAGCCCTGCCGGACCTAGCATCAGGCCAAACATGAGCTCGCCGAAGACAGGGGGCAAGCCCATCCAGGCGCTGAGCCGTCCGCTCAAGCGAGCCCCCAGTAAGATCCCGGCCAGAGTTAAGAGCATGAAGGGCTCTTCCATTGCGTTTCCACAGAATGCAAATAAGGTGACCACCAGGTTCGCTTGATGCCAAGATTGTAAAAAGCCTGGGGATGGGAGGCTACGGGCGAAGGAACCGAAAATCGAGAGTTCTGCTTTGGGCAATGCGCACAAATTTACCTCGAATGGGAACGGTGGGGGCCATGCCAGAGGGTGGAAGAATTCGCGTGACAGGGAGGGTTAGGGATCACCACAGGAGCGATTTTTGTGTTTGTAGGGGCAGGCACAAGGCCTGCCCCGAATTCTTTTGGTAGGGAGGGTTAGGGGTGACCGCAAGAGGACGCCCCTGCGCTCCTGTAAAACGTGGCCGGGATGCCCCGGGCAGGAGCAGGTCTTAGGCCTCCCCGGCTCCTCCGGCCTGCTCCGAGCCATACGTTAATACATCTGGAAATAGCGCTCGATCTCCCAGACGCTGACGTGGCGGCAGTAGGCTTCCCACTCCAACCGCTTGGCCTCTAAGAACCGTTCCACCGCCAGCGGGCCCAGAGCCTCCTGAATGACCTCATCGGCCTCCAGAGCCTCCAGAGCCTCCCCCAGGGTGGCCGGCAGCCGCTGGATCCCCCGGGCCTCCAATTCTGCTGCCTCCATTGGGACCAGCTCCTCTTCCACCGGCGGCGGGAGCGGCAACCGCCGCTCCATCCCATCCAGCCCGGCGGCCAGCATGGCCGCAAAGGCCAGATAGGGATTGCACGCAGGATCCAGGCTGCGAAGCTCGATCCGGGTGGATTGATAGCGCCCCGGCTTGATGGCCGGGATCCGGATGAGGGCCGAGCGGTTGATGCGAGCCCAGCTGACATACGGCGGGGCCTCAAACCCGCCCAGAAGGCGCTTATAGGAGTTCACCAGGGGACAGAGCACCGCGCACATCCCCCGAGCGTGGGCGATCTGCCCGGCCAGGAAGGCCTTGGCCAGCGAGGAGAGCCCGTAATCATCTTCGGGATCCGCGAAGGCGTTCTTTCCATCCTCGGTGCGCAGCAGGCTCTGATGGGTATGCATCCCGGAGCCCGCCCGTCCTTCCATTGGCTTGGGCATAAAGGTGGCATGGAGGCCATGGGCTTGCGCCACGTGTTTGATCACCAACCGCGCCGTGACGACGCAGTCCGCCATCCGCAGGGCATCGGCCGGCTGGAAATCGATTTCATGCTGGCCCGGCGAGAGCTCATGGTGGCCCGGCCCGGCCGGGATCCCGAGCGCCCGCAGGGTATCCACCATCTCACAACGAACCTGGTGAGCGAGGTCGGTAGCCAAATCGAAATAGCCGATCGCATCCGGAGAGGCGGGAGCGAAGGAAGCGCCTCCATCCGCCCGGAAAAGATAGAACTCTAACTCCGGGCTCACCATATAGGTGTAACCTATGCGGGCCGCCCGCTCCATGACCCGTGCCAGCACCGATCGCGGGTCCCCCGCAAAGGGCTCGCCCCGTCGATTGACCACCCAGCAGATCACATGGGCGGTCGTCCCCAACCCCTGGGTCCAGGGCAGGATGGTGAAGGTGCTTAAATCTGGCTTCAGATAAAGGTCGGACTCCGCTACCCGCGCGAACCCCTCGATCGCCGATCCGTCAAACCATTTCCCCGTTTCAATGGCCTCCGGGAGATCCTCCAGGGGGATGGTCACCCCCTTCGGTGTCCCCAGGATATCGGTGAAGCGCAGGATGACGAACCGAACGCCGGCGCGACGGGCCTCCTCAAGCACCTGAGCTGGATCCACCGCCTGGCTGTTCATAGGACCTCCTCAGGATCGGTCGGATTTTCAGGGCCAGCTGCAACCGGAAGCAATCCTCCCATCGCCGCAGATCCATTCCGGTGATCTCCTGAATCCGCCGCAGACGGTAGGCCAGGGAATTCCGATGGAGGAAGAGGCGCTCTGCTGTCCGCTGCAGGTTCCCATCGCAGGCGAAGAAGGCTTCCAGCGTGGGGATCAGCTCCGCACGATGCTCCCGATCGTAATGCTCTAGGGGTCCAAGGACCCGATCGTAGAGTTCCTCCAGCACCTCGCTCTCCCGCAGCGGGTAGAGCAGACGATAGACATCGAGGCGTTGATACGCCAGGGTGCGCGCTCCCCCCAGCAGGGCTTCCACCATCTCCAGGGATTGGACCGCCTCCCGGAAAGAGCGAGCCAGGCCGGAGGGGCCCGCATAGACGCCGCCCACACCGGCGGCCAGACGGCTCAGCCCCAGAGCGCGGGCCAGCTCCACCCGCAGGCCCTCCACCACCGCCTCCAGGTCGGCCTCCCCACTCGGGGGTGGGAATACAAACGCGACCCCCTCAGCCATCGACTGAATCCGACATCGGGGGAAGCGAGCCGTGAAGCGCCGGATCGCATCCGCGAGGCGCTCCCCATCCCCTTCCACATCCGGGGCGCGGAACACCGCCACCGCCATGGGCTCTTCAATCGGCTCGTTCAGGATGCGGGCCCGACGGCGCGCCTCGGCTTCCGGGAGCTCCCCGCGCAGGACCTGGGCCAAGAACTCTCCGCGCACCCGGACCTCTGCCGACCACGACGACCGCTCCCGGAGGAGCACGAGCGCGCAGGCCGCCGCTGCCTGAGCGACTGCGAAACGGTCCCGCTCGGTGATCTTCCCGGACTCGCTCAGTAGACAGACTGCGCCGACAGGACGCCGATCCAGGAGCATCGCCCCGGCGAGGCAAATCCGGCCATCGGCATCCGGTCCGAAGAGGGCCACCGGGGGCTCCGCCTCCTCGCGCAGGGGCAGGCGTCGGAGCCAGGCTCGGCGCTCCGCCGAGCCTGGAGGAGATTCAGGCGGCGAGGGGAGATCCGGCCATGGGGTTCCCTGGGCATCCTCCATCCAGGCGCGTTTACCCGTGACCTCCATCAAGGCGCGCAGGATCGCGGGAAGACCCTCGCCGGCCAGAGCCGCCTGCTGGAACCGCCGCTGAAGCTCCCGTTCGATCTCATAAAGGGCCTCGCGGCGGGCGGTGATGAACCGGGCGATCTGATTCGCCAGATCCGCCAGGCTGGTTCCTTCCGGCAGAGAAAGCAGGGGAAGGTCCGCTTCATCCGCCAGCGGCCCCCAGGCCTCCGGGATCGGGCCGACAACGGCCAGCCCGGCCGCTTCGCGCTCCAGAGCGAGCTCCAGGAGGGCGGAGAAGGAAAGCGGGGGCTCGCGCATCGCGAGGAGATCGATCGGGAAGAGGAGGAGATCCCCCCGCTGGATAGCCGTCCGCGCGGGGATCGTCCGAAGCAGGGTCGCCCATGTCACCTCATGATCGAGCCCGCTTCCACCGCCGACCACACGGGTCCCCGGCGGTAGTATAGATTCCAGCAACTCCTTTAACGGCACCCCTCGCATCAGTCTCTCGAAACGCTTTACAGTTGACCTGAATCGGAGTTATGTAGCTGTGACTTCCTCCCCGAGTTTTCGGGCTGGGACGGGCACCTTCGGCACCCATCCCAACCCGAAAACTCGGTGGAGGGGCCCCTCAACTCCTCCCAGACAGAGACCAATTGCGTAAGCCCTACTTAAATAGGAGTTACGCAGTTGAAAGCTCTAAAGGTGGGACGGAATGGCCCCACCCCAAAGCCCCCATGGGAAACGAACTGCGTAAGTCCTACTTAAATTAAACCATGCTTCCGGGCATAACACACCAGCCCCACTTGGCTGCTCAGGCCCAGCGTGCCCATCCGGTTCGCCTGATGGGTCTCCATGGTTCAAACACGGATTCCCGGCTCCCATGAAAGGCAGACGACTGTTTACCGTAAGGACGGGGAAGGACCGAACAGGGTGCGCTCCACCTCATCCCATGCCGCTTCCAGGGGATCGCTGGAGAAGCGCTCCTCGGCCAGACGTCGGCGAGCCGCCTCGCGTTCCAGAGGGATTAGCCTCTCGCGCGCTTCCTGGAGCATCTCGGAGAGCAGTGCCCGGACTTTCGCCGGATCCTCCTGTAGGAAACGCTCCGAACGGGCGAAGGCATCGGCGTAATCGAAAGCGCCCCGGAAGAACTCCTCCAGTCGGGCTTCCAGAGCAGGCAGGTCGTCCGGGGATCGAACCTGCGCCATGAACACACAGAGATCTTCCTGGGACACCAGGCGTGCGCATTCGATTTCCTCTTCCGCAGGCGGTCGCCACGCGGTAACGGCCGCCCGCAGCAAGGCCCATTCCTGGGAGAGATAATACTGGGCCCAGCGCTGCGGATCTTCCCCGGCCTCTGGATGGGGGAGCGGGAGCACGGCGCTGCGGAACGGTAAGGAAAATCCCCCAAATCGCTGGGGGACAGCTTCAAAGGCCGCCTGCAAACGCGCCCGGCGGTCCTCTCCCGTGGATTCCGCCATCGCCAGGACGATCAGGGCCGCGGCCTGTTCCGGTCGCTGGGCATAGCCGCCCATGATGCTGGCCACATAAGGCGCATCGACCCCGAGCGCCTCCTTTCGGCGCGTCGCTTCCTCCAGCATCTGCTCCGTCAGGGCCGGACGAAGGGCCTGCAAACACCTCTGCGCATCAGGACCGGCGTGGGCGCACGCGAGGGCCTGGGGTGCCCAGCGGGACCAGGCGATGGAGAACGATTCGTTCCAGATCCGCTGAAGCGGGAGGCTCACCGATGGAGAGGTGGGGGAAGACGACTTTGGAAGGAGACGACACCCGGTCATCACCAGCAAAAAGATCCAGGCTGCGATCAAAATCTTCAAAGCGCCCCACGTCATGCGCTGAGTCATAACGCTTGCCTCCCGCCGGGTGTTCATTCGCTCCCCGCACCACGCTTGATTTTTCCCATAATATCCGACAATATTCTTAATGCAACTTGCTGACGCCATGGACAACTTCTCCGTTCTCCGGGGGATTGGGGTCTCAGAAAGAAAGAGGGAAGATTCGCACTCCAGCCCGCTCTTTTTCCGCTCCTAATGGAAGGAGGCTCGGATGCAGCCCTGGGCCTATCCGGTGGATCTCTCCAAGATCCGGACCCGCTGGCAGCAGTTCGTCACCCATCGACGGCTGGATTCCGCCCTGGATCCGCTCGTGGCTGCTTCGTGGGAACGATGCTTCCCACGGCTGAATCCCCTTGCTCCCCCCGTCCTTCCCTGCCTGGATGAACAAACCCTGGAGCGCGTGCGGCTTGCCTTATTTGATTTAATCGCCACGGCTCGCCCCATGATGGAGGATCTTCACCAGTTCACCGAGGGTTCCGGCTTGGCGATCGCGCTCTTTGATGGTGCCACCTGTGTCCTGGATGTGCTGGGGGACCCGGAGATCGTCCGCGCCGTGGAGGCCGTTGGGCTTCGACCGGGGGTTTACTGGAGCGAGGGCCATGTGGGCACCAATGCCTTCGCCCTTGCTCTTCTGGAACGAACCCCTACGCAGGTGGTCGGCGCGGAGCACTTTGTCTCCCTCTATCATTCCTGGGTCACCACAGCGGCTCCGATCTATGGCCTGGATGGGCAGCCGCTGGGGGCGATTGGAGTTATGGCGCCTGCGGAGCGGGCGCAGCCGGATACCCTGGGTATGGTGATGGCCGCCGCCCGGGCCATCGAGAACCAGTTGCAAGCAGAAGCAAACCTGCGGGAGAACCACCAGCTGCTGGCTGAGCTCCAGGCGATCCTGGAGGCCATCGATCAGGTGGTCCTGGTCTTGAACGCTCAGGGGCATGTGATCCACCTAAACCGAACGGCCAATCGGGTGCTGGGCCTGGATCCCTCAGGGATCCTGGGGCGTCCCTTGACGGATCACATCCGACTGCCCCTGATCTTTCAGGAAGCCCTATCGGATCCCGAGATTCATCGAGAAGCGGAGGGCACTATAATCGTCGAGGGTGCCCCTTTGGAGGGATGGTTAGGGCTGCATGCCGTAACGGAGGGGCGTCGGCATTTGGGATTTGTCCTCACCTTCCGACGGAGCGAACAGGTGCACCAGATGGTGGCCCGGCTGGTCGGTGCCCAGGCGCTGATGACCCTGGCGGACATCCCGGGACGTTCCCGGGCGATTCAGCAAATCCGTCAACAGGCCCGCGCAGCGGCCCGGACCAGCCTTCCGGTTCTCCTCATGGGGGAACCAGGCACCGGCAAGGGCGTCCTCGCCCGCGCGATCCATAACGCCAGCATCCGCGCCAGCGGCCCATTCCTCGCGGTGTCCTGTCGGGCGATCCCTCGGGAGCTGCTCGCCATCGAGTTACTGGGGGTGGAAGGAGGCGCATTCCGAAACGGGCCGACGGAGGGACGGCCGGGCAAGTTTGAGCTGGCCCATGGGGGCACCCTTTATCTGGACGAGATCGAGGCCTTGCCGCTGGAAGTCCAGGTGGCGATTCTGCGGATTCTGGAAACCGGGGAAGTGATGCGCCTGGGCGGCCTGCGCCCCATCCGTGTGGATGTGCGGCTGATCGCTTCCTCAGCGGCGGATCTGGAGCGGCTGGTCGCTGAGGGGCATTTCCGGGCGGATCTGTATCATCTTCTGGCCAGCACGGCGATTCGCATCCCTCCGCTAAGGGAGCGGCCGGAGGACATCCCGCTTATCGCCGAGGCGGTGTTCCGGCGCCTGCGCCGGGCCTCGGGGCGAACTTACCAGATTGCTGAAACGGCCCTGCAGAGGTTGAAGACGTATCCATGGCCGGGGAACGTGCGGGAACTGGAAAACGTCCTTGAGCGGGCGGCATCATTCAGCGAGAATGGCTGGATCGATCTGCAGCATCTCCCGGAGCGGATTGTGCGGGGACTGACGATGGAACAGACCCTGGATTCCATCCGGCCGGTGGAGGAGCTGGAGCGGGAGGCAATCCTGCGCGCGGCTATGCAATATCGGGGTCGCATCAGCGAGATGGCCTCTGCTCTCGGCCTCAGCCGCACTACGCTCTGGCGCCGTCTGAAACGCTATGGCATCCAGCTCTCCGTGTTCCGGGATAAGCGGAACCATCGAAACGGCAGGTAGGGCCTTGCCCGTTTCTCGTTTGGGGCTTCCGGGAGTGAGACTGGGGGCCTTCGGCCCCCAAGCCCAACCCGAGGATCACGGGGAGAAGAGGGGAGCATTCGTCTTTCACGCTGACCTGCAGCACCCATTTCCTAACTCATCACTGGACAAGGCGCTACAAACAGGGCTTTTCGTTCGTCGTCGGGCACGTCCGTGCCCGTTCTTTTTGGGAACGCTTAGAACGGGCACTTCGCTTCGTGCCCTACTACAAACAAGAGGTTTTTCGTTCGTCGTCGGGCACGTCCGTGCTCGTCCTCTTTGTGAAGGCCGGTAACGGGCACTTCGCTTCATGCCTGACTACAAACGAAGTTGAGAGGGCCCCCTTTATCCCTCCCGGGAATCTTTGGACGAATCGGGCGGAGGAGATCTTGCCAGTGACGCGAACATTCATGCTCCTGATTGTATGCGGTTATCTGATTCTGGCATGGAGCTTTGCCACGCAGACGCCGCCATGGCAGGTGCCCGATGAGCCCGCCCATTACAATTACATCCGGTTCATCGCCACCACTGGACGCCTGCCTATCCTGCAGCCCGGAGATTATGATCAAAACTACCTGAGCGAGATCGTCTCCAGAGGATTCCCGCCCGAACTTTCTATCGATCCGCTGCGCTATGAATTCCACCAGCCTCCTCTTTATTACCTGCTGATGACTCCGATTTTCCTCCTCTCCGGGGGTGGCCTGCTGCCTCTTCGTTTGGTCTCAGCCGCCCTCGGGCTGCTTCAGATTCTCCTGGCTTTCACCGCTGTGCGCCGGCTGTTTCCGGAACGACCGGCCTGGGGGATCGGGGTCGCGGCGGTTTTCGCCTTCCTGCCCCAGCATGTGGCTATGACCAGCGGCGTGAACAACGACGCTCTTGCGGAGACACTAATCCTGGGATTATGGGTCTGGATCGCCCACGAGCTCCATGGCCATTCACCTCGCCGGGCGTGGATCGGCGGACTTCTCCTGGGAGCCGGGTTTCTCACCAAGACCACGGTCTATCCGATGGCGCTGGTGGCCCTGGTTGCCGTTCTGGCTCGGGCTGTTGCGGAAGGCCGTCCATGGCCGGAGCGGCTCCAGCGCCTGCTCCCCTGGCTACTTTCGGCCCTCGCGCTGGGGGCTCTCTGGTGGATCCGCAATGGACTCCTCTATGGATGGCCCGATCTCCTGGGCCTGCAACAGCATGATCGGGTGGTCGTGGGTCAGCCCCGCACCGCCGAGTGGATCGCGCAGTATGGCCTGATCGCAACGCTAGACCGCTTCCGGACCTTCACCTTTCAAAGCTTCTGGGGACAATTCGGATGGATGGGCGTGGTGCTGGAAGCTCGGTGGTATTTCCTGTTTGCCTGGCTGACCGCCCTGGGCGTTCTGGGGCTTGCGCTTCATCTGGGACGCCAGCGGCAGCGCTCACCCCTCTGGGGCATCCGGGGGATCCTCCTCCTGCTGGCCCTGGAGCTTACCGTAGGGGCCTATCTCTGGTATAACCTGTCCTTCGTTCAACATCAGGGGCGCTATCTCTTCCCGGCCCTGCTTCCCATCGCCCTGGGTCTGGTGATCGGATGGCTCACATGGAGCGAGGGAAGCGCCGCGGATGGCCTGGGGATTGCATGCGGTCTGGGGATTGTTGGGCTGGGGGCTATGGGGATCCTCCAGCGAGACTTTCCACTGTTCCCTCTCAGTCTCTTCGCAGGGACAGGACTGATGGTGTGGCTATCGGCCCGCTTTCCAGCGCTCCGACCTTACCTCGGCCTGGCCCTCTGCATCGGCGCCTTCGCCTTGAATCTTTACCTGGCGCTCCAGGTGATCCCCTCCGCCTTTTATTGAGCTTCGCCTTGCTTAAAACGCCGCGGGCCGTAGGTAGGACAACTGCTTGCAGTTGTCCTACCTATTCCTCTAGCACCCGATAGGTGGCCTCAATGATATCCTCGCGCTTAGATGACGTCTGCCGCTCGTCTGCCGGAGCTAAATCCAGTAACATCCGCAAAGCGAGCAGGAGAAGGACCAGATCATCTAAAGAGCCGATCCCCGGGATCATCAGGTCCGGCAGAAGATCGATGGGGGAAAGGATATAGATCAGAGCCAGAAGAGGAAGCATTTTCAACCAGCCTGGCGTGCGAGGATCCCGCATCAGCCGCCAGATCCGCCGCAGGTCCCGCCACCAGCTCCACAAGGTTCCCTGCCGACGCATACCCGACTCCTTACGCTCATTTACCCAGAGAACTCCGGGGGCTAAGAAGGTCGCTTTTACTAGCCTTCTCAGCCCCCGCTCACTTCCCCCTCGACTCTCCAAGTCGAAAGAGGGGAAGGGACTTCAATCATCGCTATCTGATTCCGGGAAAGGGGGCTTTTAGCATACCCCTGCCCGTTTTTACTCCTCCGCCGCCAGGCGCACCACCATCTTGAAGATGTCAGACTCGGTGATAATCCCGACCACGCGGCCGTTTTCCACCACGGGCAGGCCGCCGATCTTGTGTTCCAGCATCAGCCGCGCCGCCTCATAAACCGGCGTGTCCGGGGTGACGGTGATCACCTTCCGGGTCATGATCTTATCCACGGTCAGGCGGGCGAGGAGATAGTTGAGCTCAAAGATGCTAAGGGACGTTGCATCGGAAGGAGAGGCCTCGCGGATATCCCCCAGGGTGACGATCCCAACCAGATGTCCGTTCTCGTCCACCACGGGTAGACGCCGGATGCGCTTCTCCTTCATGATCTGATGGGCTTCCGGCAACGTGGTCCGGGGCGAAATCGTAATTGGATTCGGGGTCATCCAGTCCCGCACTTTGTGTTGCTTGAGGATGCTTGCCATGGGGGGCCTCCTGGCACGGGATGGATCCAGATTATGCAGGGGCGAGGCATGCTTTGCCCCTACACCATATAAATAATATCACATCCACAGCTCAAGGGGCTATAGGGAAAGGGGGTACTTAATTCGAGGAGAGCACCCATAACAGTTAATCATACAGCTCACTTCGTCCAAAGCCCACGTATAAACCCTTGTGCTTTCACGAGGTCCGAGAGGAGCGCGAGACATCCGTCGGCGAGGGATGATAATGGCCCTCGATCCACACTTCGCCATGGGGGCCGATCTCTTTCTTCCAGATGGGAACAATCTCTTTCAGCCGATCGATTCCATAGTGAGCGGCTTCGAAGACCCCCTCATGACGATGCCCGGAGGAGGCTGCCACCGCCACCGTGACCTCCCCAACCTTCATTCGTCCAACTCGCTGGACCAGGGCGATGCCGTGGATCAGAGGCCATCGCTCCCGGATCTCGGCGAGGATCTGACGCATCTTGGCTTCGGCCATAGGAAGATAGGCTTCGTATTCCAGGAACTCCACGTGGCGATCCCCCTCCTCGCCTCGCACAACCCCGGTGAACAGCGCGACCGCCCCCGTTCGGGGGGTGGCCACCGCTCGCACCAGGGCGTTCAGGTCGATGGGTTCGGTTGTAATGGCGACAATCTCCGGTCGTGAAGGATCCGTTTCACCCCCACTGACCGGCGGGAACAATGCCACTTCATCCCCAGGCCGCAAGCCATCCTCCGGGAAAGCGAATTCATGGTTGATCGCCACGACCGTGGAAGAAAGATAGGGTTGAAGGGCCGGATAGGTTTCCGCCACAGCCTGTAGCAGATCGGCCACCGAGGCGCCGTCAGGGATCTGAACTGAGATGATCTCCCGGCCGATTCGATCCTTCAAGGTGGCGAACAGACGGATCTGAATCTCCATTGGAAATCCCCTCCAATCCGAGGGCTGATCATTGTTTTTAAAGAGGCGGCCCATCTTCGGCAGCTCTCCTTCTCACGGCTCCAGGATAAGATCCCCACTCTTCCCCCCGTGTTTCTCGATCAGGCGGATATTCGTCAGGCGCATGCGACGATCCAGGGCCTTCGCCATATCGTAAATCGTAAGCGCCGCCACGGTCACCGCAGTCAGGGCCTCCATTTCCACCCCGGTCCGGGCCACCGCCTCCACGCGAGCCGTGATCTCCACCCATGGGAGCGGATGGGTCTCATCCGAGTCCCGGAGGGTGAAATCCACCTGAACATGGGTGATCGGCAGAGGATGACAGAGGGGGATCAGATCAGGAGTACGCTTGGCAGCCATGATCCCGGCGATCCGGGCAGCGGCCAGCACATCTCCCTTGGGAACAGTCCCTTCTCGAATAGCGGCTATTGTCTCCGGTGCCATCCAGACCTCTCCGCGGGCCACCGCCACCCGGTGGGTCTCCGGCTTCTCCGCCACATCGACCATTCGCGCCCGTCCATGCTCATCGATGTGGGTCAGCATCCGGATCTTCCTCCCTCGCAATAGAAGTCACACGGTCGATCTTCTTCCTGGTAGGAGTTACGCAGTTGAAAGCTCTAAAGGTGGAACGGAATGGCCCCACCCCCCTTCTCCCCCCTCCCCACGGCCCAAAGGGCCGTGGGG
>JAUQQB010000516.1 GCA_030550075.1 Chloroflexota bacterium
AAGCTCTCCTGCGCCGACCTCCTGCGGATCGCCGAAGGCCCCTCTACCCCTGGATTCGGAGGGAAGCGATGACGCTTTCAGAACAGCTCGCGGAGCGGGTGGACCGCGCCCTCACCCGCCGCCAGTTCCTGGCCCGGCTGGGGGAGGCCATACTGGGGCTGTTCACCTATCCGATCATCTCTTCTCATTGTCCTCATGGCTACTATGAGTATAAGTGTTGCTGCCTCTGTCACAATCCAACCTTTCCGTGCACCCAGGGTTGCCCTTATTCCTGGTGCTGGTATTGTGACTATAACGATGGCCGAACCTATCGTTGCTGCGAATGCCTCTCTGATCTCAGCAAGCCATGCACCCCGGATTGTCGGAACATCTCACACTCTTACGTCTTTTTAACTGGTTATGCCCCAGGGAGGGATGGATAATGAGGACGCGCCTGTTCTGGATGGTATGGGTTGGCCTCCTGCTGATCCAGGGTTGCGGGATGCCAGGATCCTCCGCTCGCCTCCCTGAGTTCATCACATCTGCTCCCTCCCTAACCCCAACTTCCACAGCGATCCCCTTCTTTTCCACCACGCAGGTCCCCCGCACCTTTTTCCGATCCACCTTATCCTCAGAAACCATTCGTTCCTGCCCGATCTCCCAACCCGGGCTGGAGATCTGGAGGCCGTTCAGCCCCTTCCCAATCGGGAATTATCGGAATGCCTCCGGCACTTTGCTGACCTTCTTGGGAGAAGGACCGGTCCTGTTTTACCCTGGAGGGGCAGGCGCCATCTCCGCTGACGGCTCGATGAGCATCAAGTGGGTCTGGTATCGCCACGGCATCTCCGGCTCCCTCTCCATCACAGGGCATCGCCTGGATGCGCCCGCCCCGCCTCTGAAAGCTGGAATCCCCTCCTCCGGTTATGGCCGAACCGGGGTCCTGCCAACCATCCTCACCTTCCCGACGGAAGGCTGCTGGGAGGTCATTGGCCGCGTGGGGCGCCACACTCTGGCTTTCATCACGTTAGTGGTGAAAACCGACCTGGAGCTCCCTTATTTCACCTGGTGGCCCGCTCCACCGGATTGGGGGCAGGTCGATTATCAGGACCTTCCCTATATCTGGCGCGAGTATTGGGCCTTCACCAGCGCCGGCCTCCCAGGCCGGCTCACGCTGGAAACCCGTCATGCCCCGCCTTCCTCCCTCCCTTCGCCATCCATCCTATCGGTCCGGGGTTTCCCGGCCATCTGTATCCGGGAGGATCGGCCCACCCGCCGGGTCAAGCTGCGCTGGAAGGAGCGCGGATTCCAGATCCAGCTGATCTGGGAAGAAACTTCGGCCTGGGTCCCGCTGCGCTGGGAACGGCGGGCCTTAGATTGCCCTGCCCTCCAGGCTATCGCGGAGAGCCTTCGGTGGAGGTCGCCGGCCACTGCCCGGATGCCCCAGCACCGCCTGCCAGCTAACCTCCTGCGGATCGTCGAAGGCCCGTCTACCCCTGGATCCGGAGGGAAGCGATGACGCTTTCAGAACAGCTCCTGGCGCGGGTGGACCGCGCCCTCACCCGCCGCCAGTTCCTGGCAAAACTGAGTGGCGTAACCTTAGGCCTCGTCCTTTATCTCATTACTCCGCCTGTTTCCCAGGCCTATGTGGTTGCCAAATGTTGTAATCTATGCAAGCCACCCGGTTCGCCGTGCAATTATCCGCATTGTGATGGAAGCAATAACCAGGCTCAGAGCACTCAGTGGTGCTGGTATTGTATTCACTCCGATGGGCTCTGCTACAAATGTTGCGAGTGCCTAAAGCCGAATTCGCCGTGCAGGGCACCAGACAGTCAAGAGTGCGACAACAACGTAACCGCCTCGTATCTGGTCTACGCAGGACGCTATTGCCAAGGAGCATCCTCAGGGGAGGGATGAGCGGATGCGCTGGGCGCTTCCGATCCTCCTGAGCGTTTTGATAGTGACGGCGGGATCTTATCCTGCTCCCTCCCTCCGGTATACCCCCGCCGGCTGGCTTCCCTGGGAGGAGATCCAGCGTCTCGCCCGCTCCTGCCCGGTCAGCCAGCCCATGCCCTTCCTCCACCCACCTCTCGGCGTGGGAGGAAATTACGCCAACCATCAGCGGACCCTCTATACCAGCATCCCTTATGGGGGGAAAGTGGTCTTTTTCCCGGGCGGGTCTGGCTTCATGGGACCGGACGGCTCCCTCAGTACGAAATGGCCCTGGGAGCGCGTAGGCATCACGGGGACCCTGCAGATTCAAGGCCGCCGCCTGGATGCCCCAGCTCCTCCCCTCCGCGCGCATATCCCGTATGGTTATGGGGATACAGGCTTCCAGTCTTCCGCGTTGATTTTCCCTACTGAAGGGTGCTGGGAAGTGACCGGTCGGGTAGGAGAGCACTCGCTCACTTTCATCGTCCTGGTTGTCCGTCTGCCCATCCCTCCCCTGAGCACTATGGA
>JAUQQB010000517.1 GCA_030550075.1 Chloroflexota bacterium
ATCCGGGTGATCTATGCGGCAATTGGCGGGGCCTTCGGCGGCCGGGAGGATATGTCCGTGCAGATCCTGCTGGCCCTGGCGGCCTGGAAGCTGGGGCGCCCGGTGAAGATCATCTGGAGCCGTGAGGAATCCATTATCGGCCATCATAAGCGCCATCCGGTGGTAGCCCGGGTGCGCTGGGCAGCGGATCGGGAGGGGCGGTTGCTGGCGGTGGAGGCCGATGTGATCGCGGATGTCGGCGCTTACGCCTATACCTCCACCAAGGTGCTGGGCAACATCACGATGTCGATCTGTGGCCCCTATGTGGTCCCCAACGTCCGGGCCGATATCCGGGGAGCGCTGACCAACAACCCGCCGACCGGAGCCATGCGCGGCTTCGGGGCGCCTCAGGCGCTCTTCATCGCGGAAACCCAGATGAACAAGCTCGCCGAGGCTCTGGGGATGGACCCGGTGGAGATCCGCCTGAAGAACGCATGGCGCGAGGGCTCCCGCATGCCCACCGGCGGGGTCGTGCCGGAGGGGGTGAGCCTTTCAGAGGTCATTGAGGCGTGTGCCCGCGCGGCGGGCTGGCGCCGCACGGAGAGCGGCTGGATCCGACCGGAGGCCCCTTCTTCCAGCGATCCGATGAAGCGTTATGGCTGGGGGTTCGCCTGCGGGTTCAAGAACATCGCTTATAGCTTCGGCTTCCCGGAGCATTGCTGGGCTCGCGTGGAGCTGCATGGGGACGCTCATATCGAGAAAGCGATTGTCTTTCACGCAGGCGCCGACGTGGGGCAGGGGGCCCATACGGTGATGATCCAGATGGCGGCGGAGGCCCTCGGGGTGCCACCGGAGAAGATCGAACTGCGGGCCTCGGACACCGCGTTCAGTGAGAGCTCAGGGAGTTCCTCCGCTTCCCGTATGACCTTTATGGCCGGCAACGCCATTCAGGGCGCGGCGGAACGAGCCCTGGCCGCCTGGCGCAACGAGGAGCGCCCGGCGATCGGGGAGTTCACTTACCGGCCGGTGCGCACGTTCCCATTCGACCCGGAAACCGGTTTCTCCGAGCGTCCGAATGTGACCTACGGCTACGTCGCCGAGGCGGTTCTGGCGGAAGTGGATGTGGAGACCGGCCAGGTGCGGCCGGTCCGGGTGATCTGCGCCGATGATGTGGGGCGGGCGGTCCACCCGATCAATGTCCGGGGCCAGATCGAAGGCGGGGTGGTGCAGGCGATCGGTTACGCCATCACCGAGAACTTCATCGTGCAGCAGGGTCGTATCCTCACCCGCCACCTCAGCACCTATCTGATTCCCGGAATTTATGACATCCCGGAAGAAATGGAGAGCCTGATCCTGGAGCACCCGGACCCGCTGGGCCCATGGGGGGTGAGGGGGATGGCGGAGATGCCCTTCCTGCCCCTCGCTCCGGCCCTCATCGCTGCCGTTCATGATGCCACAGGCGTCTGGTTCGACGCGTTCCCGCTGACACCGGATCGGGTTTACGCGGGATTGCATCCTGACCGCGTGAAGGCTGTCCACGGATAGGGGCACGAATGCACGAATGGGCCTGTTCACCTGAACGGACGCCTGAGGGTCTCAGCTTCATGGCGCTGTCACTCACCGGGCAGCGGAGGGCAAGGGGCCGTTCCATTGTAGGGCCCAGCTGACCCCGCATCGCTATCGCACGGGATTTTCCATTGTTGAACCAGGGGGAATCAGCGGCAGATCTTCCCGCCAGGTGGAATGAGCCGGTGAAAGGTCGTGGCCTTCTGTGCGGGGCGGTCTCTTTTTCACCGGGCTTTTCTTCCCTGAAGCTCTTCTGGCCTTTGGGGAGGGTGACATTGTATTGCTCCGGAAGCGCGCCGCAGGGCGCAGCGAAACGCGGATCCCCGCTCCTCAGCTGGAGAAGAATCCCTACCGGTAGATGGCGATGGCCCTGGAGATCGCTGTCCTGGCTGCCGGCGCAGCTTATGCCGGCGGTGTGTTCACCTATGAGGAGCCGGAGGGGCTGGATGGTCATCTCCGCCCCGGGCACCTCGTGCTGGTGCCGTTCGGACGAAGCGGGCGGCCCGAGCCGGGGATCGTGTTGCGCCGGATCGCCGGAAAGGGCTCCGTTCGTCTCCAGAAGGGGGACCAGATGGGGAGGGGCCGCGCCCGGAAAGCGGTGCTGCGCTGCCTGGAGGAGGACCCCGTCCTGGATCCCCTGCGTCTGGAGTGGGCTGCCTGGCTCAGCCGGACTTACCTGGCCCCGATCAATGAATGCCTCCGCCTGATGATCCCATCTGGCCTGATCCCCCGTCGGGAGCCAACCTATGAGCGGGTCTCCGGCCCCTCGGGCGGTGGATTGGAGCAGGCGGTGGCGGTCTCGTTCGCGGAACAGGTCCTGCTCGCCGCCCTGACGGAAGGACCGCTGACCCACAGCGAGGTGCAGGCCATCCTGCGGGATTT
>JAUQQB010000518.1 GCA_030550075.1 Chloroflexota bacterium
TGATCTCCAGCGGCAGCCCGTAGGAATCGTAAAGCCGGAACGCTTCCTCCCCTGGCACCACGCGATCGCCCCGGGCGGCCACTTCCTCCAGCACCTCCTCCAGCCGGGAGAGCCCCAGGTCCAGGGTACGCAGGAAGCGCTCCTCCTCCTGGGTGAGCGTGCGGAAGATATGCTCCCGGCGATCCACCAGCTCCCGGTAATGCCCACCCATGATCTCGACCACCGCTTCGGCAACGCGGGCCATGAACGGCTCCTCAAAGCCGATCTTGCGGCCGAAGCGCGCGGCGCGACGGATGATCATCCGCAGCACATAGCCCCGCCCCACGTTCCCGGGCAGCACCCCATCGGCGATCAGGAAAGAGGCCGCGCGGGTGTGATCGGCGATCACCCGGTAGGCGACGATGTGCGCTTTCATCTCCTCTCGGGTGTGCCCACGCACCTCGCGGGTTCGTTCCATAATGGGAACGAACAGATCCGTCTCGTAGTTGGAGAATACGCCCTGGAGCACCGCCGCCAGCCGCTCCAGGCCCATCCCGGTATCCACTCCAGGCCGGGGGAGCGGCACCCGGGTGCCATCCGCCTTCTGGTCGAACTGCATGAAGACCAGGTTCCACAACTCCAGCCAGCGGTCGCACCCGTTGTCCAGCGCCACGCTGCAGTTCGGGTCCCCACAGGTGCAGTATTCAGGACCCCAGTCGTAGTGGATCTCGGAGGTGGGCCCGCATGGGCCGGTGTCCCCCATCATCCAGAAGTTGGTTTTATCGCCCATGCGGAAGACCCGCTCCTGCGGGATCCCGATTTCCTCCACCCAGACCCGGTAGGCCTCGTCGTCGTCCTGGTGAACGGTGAAGACCAGCCGCTCCGGATCCAGGCCGTAGACCTGAGTCAGGCATTCGAAGGCATAGTGGATGGCTTCGCGCTTGAAATAGTCGCCGAAGGAGAAATTACCCAGCATTTCAAAGAACGTGTGATGACGCGGGCTGGGGCCGACGTTCTCCAGATCGTTATGCTTTCCGGAGACTCGCATGCATTTCTGGACCGTGGTGGCTCGCTTATAAGGGCGAGTCTCCAGGCCGAGGAAAACGTTCTTAAACTGGTTCATCCCCGCATTGGTGAACAGCAGAGTGGGATCCCCCATCGGCACCAGCGAGGAGCTGGGGACGACGGCGTGACCCCGGGCAGCAAAGAAATCCAGGAATCCCTGCCGGATCTGGGCAGCGCTCATCCGAACCATCGCCTGCTTCTCCATAGTCCCTTCCGCTCCTAAGATCTTGGATTTCCATCCTTCCGGCCCTTGCTCCAAAGCCTCCCGGAACGCTTCCCCAATCACCATGTTATCTTGCTGGAGGACTTTTAAGCACGAAGCACTGCATCGCGAATTGTACAACAAGCCAATTAACCAATGGCGTCAGTTGGGGAAGGCAGATGGCTCCTGACCCCTTTCCTCTTTCTCCCCATGACCTTTGGGCCTTGGGGAGAAAGGGGAAAAAGATCTTTCAAGGGCTGGGGCGGGCCTTCGGGCCCCCAACCCCACCCCCGAACTTTACCAGTTCCTACATTTTATCTTAGGACAGCCGATCGCTCTTATTTTGAAGTCATGAGCTCCGCCTGGAAAGCGGGTGGGGTCACCGCGAGGGGGCTGTCGCCGGGCACCTGCACGATATGAAGGATGTCTTCTTCTCCGGAGGGTACTTACACCCGTTTCTCATACCCCCGATAGCTCAGCCGGGGATCCAGCGCGTCGCGCAACCCGTCCCCTAACAGGTTGAAGGCCAGCACCGTCAGCATAATAGCGAGGCCCGGGAAAAACACCAGATGCGGGGCATTGAAGACGCTGTTCCGTTCCTCCCCCAGCATAAGCCCCCATTCCGGCTTTGGCACTTCCGCCCCGAGTCCCAGGAAGGAAAGCGCTGCCGCGTCCAGGATGGCCGTGGCGATCCCCAGGGTGCCCTGGACGATCAGCGGGGTCAGGGCATTGGGGAGGATGTGAACAAACAGCACCCGCAACGGGGAAGCGCCCACCGCCCGGGCCGCCATCACGTAGTCCAGCTCCTTCACGGCCAGGACAGCGGCCCGGACGATGCGGGCGTAGACCGGGATGGAGACGAAGCCGATGGCCAGCAGGGCGTTGATCAGCCCTGGCCCCAGCACGCTGACGATGGCGATCGCCAACAGCAGGCTGGGGAAGGCCAGGATCACATCCATCACCCGCATGATCGCGTTATCCAGCCATCCCCCTGCATACCCCGCAATCGCCCCCAGTAATCCCCCTACAATGATGGCGAACGTGATGGTGGAGAAGCCAATCTGCAACGAAAGCCGGGAGCCGTAGATCACCCGGGAGAACAGGTCCCGGTTGTTGCCATCGATGCCGAAGAGATGCTGCGATCGATCCCGCGGGCATCCCAGCAGATGGAT
>JAUQQB010000519.1 GCA_030550075.1 Chloroflexota bacterium
CCCCAGGCCAGCCAGGAAGGGGAAAAGGAAAACTTCGACGCTCATCGCCACACGAGGCCGCAGATGGAGACCACCGAGGTGCCCTGCTCATCCGCCGGGCAGAGGGCGTAATCGACTTTCTCTCCGGTGGTCGGCTCCAGCACGCGCAGGGCGAGGTAGATCGGGGAGACCCCACACACATTGTTGCGATCTTTGGTCCGTCGGATCTCCGCGAAGAAGCCGGCGGCGTCCCCGGCCACCATGCGTTCGATCAGAGCCTCATCATCCGCCTTCAGGCGGGCCCGTCCCGGAAGATCCAGCGGGCGACCGCCGAAGGCCGGGCCGACATGGGCCAGATCCCCGGCGGCCACGATCACCGCCCGGCGCCCGGCGATGGCTGCCCGCAGGGTCTCGATGAAGCGGACGATCGCGGGATCGGAGATCGGATCCCGATCCTCCTGAATGAAGGACATCAAGGGGCCGCAGAGGATGGGCACCAGTTCCACCGGCTTCCCTTCACGGGTCGCGTGCAGCCACACCGCGGCCAGCTCGATGGAGTGCTCTCCCCGATGGCGGAGCTCGCCGGCGAAGGCCGCCTCCTCCCCCAGGGCCTGAGCCAGGGCGTCCACCACCGACAGCGCAGTGGGCAGCACGCCAAAGGGTGTGGCGTAGTGCTGCCGGGTCAGGGTGATCGACCGATCCTCGCCATAATGATCCGTCCCCAGGATGACCGCCAGATCCGCCTCCCGGACGAACGGGGCGGCCCGCCTCCAGACCCGGGCATAGGTCCGACCTCCCCGGGCATAATCGATATGTGGGCTCACCAATCCCCGCCCGTCTTCTTCCAGATCCTCCCCAGAGGCTTCCTCCTCAAATCGACGGATCAACTGGCGCAGGGCCGTCGGATCTTCCGGGTAGACCTCTTCCGCCAGCATGGGGGGACGGAAGGGGGCCCGGCGGTAGATCTCCAGCGCCCGGGCCTGGGCCTCACGGAAACGCTCGTTCTCCAGCAGGTAGAGCTCATCCAGCGTCGCGATCAGCGAACGGAGCGTTTCCTCATTGACACGGACGCCGTAGCGCACCATCAGGGCGGCGCGGATGGCCCGCAGGTCCCGTGTGCCGTCGCACAAAGCCAGCGCCGGCGCCAGGGTCTGGGGGATCATCACCATCTGTTCCGATAGCCGGAGAGGATCCCGCACCACAACATATTGGCGACCATTGCGAACGATAGGGCGCAGATCCACCGGGCGAAGTCGGGGATAGCGCGCTGGATCGTCCATCACGATCCTCCTGCGGATCATGGTCGGACTTACACGGTTCGTTTCCCGTGGGGGATTTTGGGGGCGGAGCCATTCCGTCCCACCTTTAGAGCTTTCAACTGCATAACTTCTAAGCTGGAAAATTCGCCTCGATCCAGGCGACATCCTCCGGATCTAAAGCAAAATCCAGCGCGGCGATGTTCTCCCGAAGGTGCTCAACGCGCTCGGTTTTAAAGATGAGGATAACATCCCGTTGCCGGGCCAGGAAGTTCAGGATGATCGAATAAGGGCTCCGCCCGTATCGGGCGGCGATCCGCTCGAGGCCCCGCCAGCGGGGGCTGCGCCGGGGGATCCGGCCCTCCCAGAACGGCGAATAGCCCGAAACCGTAATGCCGGCCTCCCGGCAGTAAGGCAGGAGATCCCGCCCCATCCGACGGTGGGTCAGGTTGTATTCCACCTGATCGTTGACCAGCGCGTAAGGCTGAAACAGCGCCTGAGCCCGGCGGAGCTCACGAACGCCGAAATTGCTCACCCCCACGAACCGCACTTTCCCATGTTCGATCAGCGCCCGGAACGCCCGGAGCGTTTCCTCCAGAGGGGTAGCCCGTTCCAGCCAGTGCAGCAAATAGAGATCGATGTGAGAGGTTCCCAGTCTCCGAAGGCTCCGCTCGCAGGCAGCCAGGGTCCCGGCGTAGGTGGCATGCTGAGGGGCCACCTTGGTGGTCAGGAAGACCTGCTCCCGAATCCCGCGGATCGCTTCCCCCACGATCTCTTCCGCCCCCGGATAGATCTCGGCGGTATCGATATGGAAGACCCCCATATCCACCGCGGCCCGGATGGTCTCCCGCATCGCCGCCGGATCGCAAATGTTCCAGGTTCCCAGGGCCAGGTTCGGCAGTTGAACTCCAGTGCGTCCCAGCTCCACCGTCCACATGGGATAGATCTCGCTCCGTTGCCAGTATGGGATTTCGGATGACTCCTGCTCTCCAGCGCTTCACAACGCGAAAGGGAAGAGAAACGAATCCCGTATTCTCATCTCTCCATGCAAGGAGCCCGTTGTGTGCTCAGAATGCCGCCAGCCGGGCAACCTCCCGCCCCATCTCCTGGACATCGTAGCCGGGCAGGGCGGCGACCGCAGCCCGGAACCGCGCGTCCTGCAGGAGCTCCAGCACCGG
>JAUQQB010000043.1 GCA_030550075.1 Chloroflexota bacterium
TGGCACGGGCGGGCCGCCTGCGTTCCCAGAGCCGGCAGAACGCGCAGATGCCCGGCGCCGAGGTCGGCTGCCCGCACTTCTCACAGGCGTGCAGTTCCGCCTCGTCGGTTCGGAAGGCGATCAGGCCTTCCTCCTTTGCTTTCAGGAAGCCCAGGTAAAAGCGGAGCTTGGTGCCCGGCCGTTCTTCTTCGAGCTTTGCCAGCCACTCCTTGTAGGCGATGCTGGTAGAGCCCTCAGCGTATGGACATTCGTCGTAGATGTAATCAATGCCCCGCAGCAGCGCGTAGGCTGCGGTCTCCCGCTCGTAGAAGCGACAGAAGGGCTTCACCTTGCGGGCGAAGCCCGGGCGGGAGGCGGGCAGGACGGGGCCCTGGCGGGCCATGTAACCGACCTGCCAGTTCATGACGTTCCCGAAGAGGACCGCCACCTCGTCATCCAGGTTATGGCCTGTGGCCAGGGCCGCGTAGCCCCCATCGTGAGCCACGCGGTTCATGATGTAGCGCTTGATCAGCCCGCACACGGCACATGGCTTGTCCCGGCCGCGCATGGTCCGGGCGGCCACTTCCGGGATCGTTTCGCCATAAACTTCCTTCACATCGACCACGATGAGCCGGGCTTGAGGCCAGCGCTCCTCCACGAAGCGACGGCATTTTTCATAGGATTGGTCGGAATACTGGATGCCTCCATCGATGCCCAGGCCGATATAGAGCCCGTCGGCCTGGTAGCCCAGGCGCAACAGTACATCCCACAGGCTCAGGGAGTCCTTGCCCCCTGAGACTGCGACCAGGACGCGCTCCGAGCGGTCGAACATCCGGAACATGCGGATGGTCCGCTCGGTCTGTTCCACGAACCATTCCAGGTAGTGCTCATCGCACAGGGCCAGGCGGTGCTGGCGCATCATGATGGCCGCCTCGCGGCCGCATTTCCGGCATCGGATCGCCATAGGGAACAAGCCTCCAGAAGATCGGGTTAGACCGCAGGGCGGACAAGCTGCTTGTGACAGATCTGCGACCGAAAAAAGAAATATTCTTAATCCCCTCTCGCTGGTTCAGGGTGGCTTCTAAAATATCTTCTTCTTTTTCCGCCTCTCTGCCTAAAAAGCCAGCGTTCAGCCCTCTCCACGACCCTTCGGGGCCGTGGAGAGGGGGATTCGAGGTGTGAGGCGAGAGAGCGGATCCTTCACGATGTGAACGTTGCCGAAATCCCGTGGGGAGTCGGCAACTTACTGCATTCAGATTTTAAGGCAGGGGATGTGGCTTTGTCGAGAATGAGCCCCAGTCAGCGGCTTCCCTGCGGCTCGCTTTGTCCAGAGTCCAGCTGCAGAAATCGTCACGACCGGGCGGGGCGACTACCGAGAGAAGCAATGCCAGGGGGAAGGCTCTCCGGGAATGGGGGTCGCCTTCGGCTTGATCCACACCGAAGAGGGAGACTGCCGGTGATTCCCATTCGGGCAAAGAAGGCGATCGAGAGAGCAAGCTGGATGAACGAAGCAGGCGTGGGACGGGATCCAGCGCTTGATCGCCTCAGAGCCGATGGCGCGCTCAATACGCTCCCCGTTTCCGGATGACGGCGGGGATGGTCTGGGCGAGGATGGCGAGGTCCAGCCACAAGCTGTAATTGCGGATATAGAAAAGATCCAGCCGCACCCGCTCGCTGTAGGGGAGGTCCGCCCGCCCGGAGACCTGCCACAAACCGGTGATGCCGGGCTTCACCGTGAGAAGATTTAACGCCCAGCGCCCGTAGCGAGAGATCTCCTCTGGTGTCAGCATCCGCGGCCCCACCAGGCTCATCTCACCGCGCAGGACGTTAAACAGTTGTGGCAGCTCGTCCAGGCTCCAGCGCCGCAGCAACCGCCCCACGCGGGTCACCCGCGGGTCGTCCCGCAGCTTATAGTTTTGCTCAAAGGCCTTCTTCAAGGCGGGGTTCTGTTCCAGGAGGGCTTCCGCGTTGATGACCATGGTGCGGAACTTAAACGCGTCGAAGAGTTTCCCTCCCAGCCCAACCACCCGCCGCCGGTAAAGCACCGGTCCAGGTGAATCCAGCTTGATGGCCAGCGCGATCAGCAGGAACAGGGGCGCCAGAAGGATGAGGGCGGTGGCCGCCAGAGTGTAATCCATTACGGCTTTCAGGAATCGCTCCAGCGGCGAGAGCCGGAGCCGTCTCCAGTAGAGCAGGGGAACTCCCATGACCTCCCGAACCTCGGTTCCGGTGGCCAGGAGCTCGTAGAGGCCGGAGGAAAGCCGCAGATTTACCTGGGGATGGAAGGCAAAGGTGCGGAAAAGCTCGACCAGAGCTTCCCGGGGCAGGGCGCTTGCGGAGACGATCACTTCCCGAACCCTTAGCTGCTCGATCAGGCGGGGGAGATCCGCCGGGCTGCCTAACACGGGAAGGCCTGGCGACACCTCCTTCCCCCGGGGAAGGCTGGGGTCCAGGATGCCCAGGAGGATCATCCCGGAGATCGGAGAAGAGCGGATTTGTTCGGCCACCATGCGGGCCTCTTCATCCGCTCCCACGATCAGGGCGGGCACCATGAATTTCCCCCGGGCCCGGAGGGCGTAGACCGCTCGACGGGTCAGGAAGCGGGCGAGCCCTACCATCCCGATCGAGAGCCCCCAGGAGAGCAACAACCATCCTCGTGCGATCACCAGGGCGGGCTCCATGAAGCTGGCCACAATGGCGGCCATCATCCCCATGCTGGCCGCCTGGATCACCCGCATGTATTCAGAAGTTCCATGGAAGAGATGATCCGGCGCGTAGAGCCGATGGGCGGCAAAGATCAGCAACCACACCGGGATGAGGACGGCCATCAGCAGGCCATAATAGCGCACTGGGGGGCTCTCAGGCTGATAAAAGACGGGCAGGCGGGATTCAAACCGGATCAGATAAGAGAGGGAGAACGCGATCAGCAGCGCCAGGGCATCCACCGCGATCAGCCCGATCCGCAGGCCGAGCCATTCGGTTTCCTGCGTTCGCGCTCTGGATTCCAGACGGATCCATTCCGAGGGCAGGGCTTCGTTTCGCATGCCAGTGCTCCAGCCTGGAAAATAAGGAAAACAAAGGGCCTGTCAGGCCACGGATTTCTGGATCTCCTCCGCTGCCCGGCGGGCGTGGCGGGTGAGAGATTCCCCGTTCGTCAGGGCCGGG
Organism: Chloroflexota bacterium; assembly: GCA_030550075.1. GTDB lineage: Bacteria > Chloroflexota > Anaerolineae > Thermoflexales > Thermoflexaceae > Thermoflexus. The sequence goes on from JAUQQB010000043.1 coordinate 3,145, forward strand.
TAGATCTGGGTCAGGTTGACCAGGAAGAGGCCATGGAGCGGCGGGGCCAGCGGCGGAATACGCCGCCACTGACCGCGATGGAACAGCGGTTCAACATAGCGCTCCCGATGCACCCGCGCATGGCGGATCCACTCCGGCCGGAACGCCGGGAACATCCGCTGAAGGTGTTCCAGCCAAGCTTCCAGGATCTCTGAGTCGCTCCGCCGAAGCCAGGGCGACTCCCACGCCACATATTTGGGAAGATAGACCAGATGATAGCCGCCTACATCGGCCGGATCGATGTAATGGGTGGTCTCGATCACGCCGGTGAACGGCACCGATTCGTCGGTGATGTAGATGGTCCAGTAATCGGTCAGCGGCCGATCCAGGGCCAGGAGGACGCACACCACGCCCAGATATTGCCAGGAGCGAAGATCCTCCACCCATGGCCCCTCCACCCCGGGCAGCAGGCGCGGGACCAGCGGGGGGTGCAGGGTGATCACGGCCACCTCACAGGGCTCCACGCTCCCGTTGACCCGCACGCCGATCACGCGATAGTCTGAGATCACCACTTCCTGAACCGGCGTGCGGAGCCGGATTTCGCCGCCGGCGGCCTCGATGGCCCGGGCCATCGCCTGGATCAGTGTCATATGGCCGCCGACCAGGTAGCCGGCCATCTCTCGTTGCGAGACCCCGCGGCGGGTGGAGCGGGTCCGGATCAGGCGCGCCCAGATGTAGGTGGCGGGAAGGTCATCGAAGCGGCCGTCGAACTTGGCCCGCAGCATGGGCCGCCAGAGATGATGAAACGCCCGCCGTCCTCCCCAGCGGACCAGCCACTCCTCGACGCTGGTCTCCTCCAGGCGACGCCAGTCGCGATGGAGATATGCAGCGAGGATCGTCAGGCCCAGGCGCACGCGATCCGCTGTGCGCAGAAGCGGGAAGGCCATGAAATCCCGCAGCGTCGTCATCGGGTAAAGGCGCCCGTCGTGAAAGAAGGCGGAGCCTGTGGGCCGAAAGCGCAGCCGGTCGGCGATCCCGAGCTCCTCCGCCAGCGCCTGCATATGGGTGTCGCTGGAAAGGATCGTGTGATAGAAGCGATCCACCTCCACCCCGCCCAGGCGGATGGTCCCGACCAGGCCGCCGAGCTGATCGCTGGCCTCGTAAAGGATCACTCGATGCCCGGCCCGACTCAGGAAATACGCCAGGCTGACCCCAACGATTCCACCGCCGACAATCGCAATGCGCACTTTTACGCACTCCGGGCGATCAGGCTAACTCCCAGGGCGATGAGAAGGGCCCCGGCCACTCGCATGGGGTTCAGCGCTTCACCGAACAGCAGGTAAGACGCAATCAGGATAAGCACGTAGTTCAGACCGGCAAAGGGATAGGCAAGGCTCAGATCGATTCGAGATAACGCAGTCAGCCAGAACAGGCTCCCGCCCAGGTAAAGGCTCATTCCAATCACCACCCAGGGGGTGGTGGCCAGCCGCAAGATTAAAGCGGGAAGCCCCGGCAGGCTCAAAGTCACCGGCCCGATCTCCCGCATCCCCTGTTTGAGGAGGACCTGCCCCACGACGGCGCAGATGATGCTGACCAGCAGATAAACCAACGCACCTCTCATCCAGAAGCCTCCGCAAATTGTCGAAGGAACTTATGTTGTAACCACGAGCGCCAGACCTCAGGCGCAATGTAGCCTCTTTCGATAGCCCGCGGATGGGGAAAGAAATCGATGACCCTGCTCACCCTCTTACCCGGATGGAGAGCGCGTGGGGATTGGCGAGGAGAGCCGCTCGGGACGGATCAGGCGAGCCATCAACCGCAGGTGGGCCAGGACCGTGCGCAGGATCTTCATTTTGGAACGACCGAAGCGCCGGACGCGCAAGACTGTAGGGTATTCTGCGACCCGGAACCCGCGGCGGATCGCCTTTGCCATAATCTCGGCCACCGCCACATAACCATCCGCTTCGATGGAGATCTCTTCCAGAACCCGGCGTCGATAGGCGCGGAATAAGGCGGTGTGGGTGCGGACCGGTGAGCGGAGGATCAGCCGATAAAGGAATGAAGCCCCGAAACTAAAGACCTGTCGCCATGGGGGCACTCCCTCGATGCCACCACCCGGATGGTAAGGTGAGGCAGTGACCAGATCCACATCCTCCTGCATGTAGCGTAACAGACGGAGGATCTCTTCGAAAGGGTAGGTGCCGTCGCTATCGGTAGTGATCACGATTTCCCCCTGTGCAGCCTGGAAGCCGGTGCGCAACGCCGCCCCCAGGCCCCGGTTGCGGGGATGGGCGAGAATCCGAACGAGGGGTGCGTCCGCAAAAGCCGCTCGCAGAAGATCTCCGGTGCCGTCCGTGCTGCCGTCATCAACGAAGATCACCTCCACGCCACCCTCCGCCATCAGCCGGTCGATCACAGGCTGAAGCGCCTCCCGCAGGTGGAGGATACCCTCCGCTTCGTTGTAGCAGGGGATGATCAGGGTGTAGCGGATCATCTGATCCTCACCTCTCTGGGCTTTAGATCAGATGGCAGGGATGCCTCAATGGTCTCCCGGCGCATAGCCTCCCAACGCTCCAGCTCCTTGAACAGGGATCGCAGGCATAGCCCCTCCTCATCCTCACCCGCTGTCACCACCCGGGCGATCTCAGCGCGCAGCGCCTGCAATCTTTCCTCAATCCATCGCGAATCCATTCTTTGACCTCCTCAGGAGGTATTAGGGAAAATGCGGGCGGGCACCCGCTGGGCTCACTTTCGCTTTGCCCACCTGCTCACACAGGGGCTCGCCACATCGCCTCGATTTCCCGGAGTTGCTCCATTCCATCGAAGCGGCCCGCGCCGGGCTCTCGCTGGACTCGTAGCGCGCCGTGGGGCACTAAGACAGCCGGGCAGTCGATGTGGCGGATCCAGTAAAGGCCAGCGGGAAGGGCGTTGTAGGGTGGAAGATCCGGGATCGGTTCATCGAAGGCCAGCCGGATCATGTAATACGGCATGTTGCAACCCGCTCGCGTGTAGAAATACGTGGTGGTGAAGAAGCGTCCTGCGTTGATCTCTGTGGGGAACAGGTTCCCACGTTCATCCTCCATCAGATCCACGCTGAACACCCCTGTGGCCTGGGGATCCACCGCCAGAACGCATCGGGTGGCCACCTCATTCACCCGCTCGTCGTGCACGGTCACCGTCACCGCGCTGGTTCCGGTCCGGCCGGAGGGGGCCAGATGGGGATATATGTACTCGATGCGCTGACGCCCCTGGGAGACGATGAGCTTTCCATCCTTCCACAGGGATTGCCAGGCGAACTCCCGGCCTGAGAAATAGGGCTGGGCGATGAACGCCCAATTCACCCCGCGAGATCGCCAGTAAGCAATCCAGTGGATCCCGGTTTCAATCCGCTCTACCAGAGTTGCCCCTCGCGCCCCCGCGCCCTCCCGCGCCCGCAGCCACAGAGGGAGCCCGATGATCTCCACTGCCCGCTCCAGATCTTCCGGAGACTCGATGGGCACCGTGGGGAAGGTGTGGATCCCCGCCTGACGCCAGCGTTCAGCCGAGGCCTGCTTGTCCTGCAGCAGGCGAACGGTTTCCTTTCGGGGAAGGAACACGCGGGCCGGGAAGTGCTCCCGATGCTCGGAGAGGACCCGTACCTCCACGTCGGGCTGGGCGTGAATGAGATCGATCTCTTCACGCTTCACGATCTCTGCGATCACATCCAGATACTCGGGATGATTCACCGGCGGCACGAGATAAACCCGGTCCGCCGGCACCCATTCCAGATGGAAGGGATTCATGTCCGTTCCGACGATGTAAAACGGCTCGGGGGCCTCCCGCCAGGACCGGATCACATTGATGCCAGGGGGACCCCCGGCGCCCAGAAGCAGAAGGCGCTTCATCCGGGATGTTCGGTTCATTGGAGCCATCCTTCGTAGGATGTGGGGATGTCGATGACCCAGGTTTGATGGGAGGCCAGGGCCTCCACCAGGACATCGGCCAGCATCTCCGCAGTTTCGACCGTGATCCCGCGGGCTCCGAAGGCTGCGGCGAGGGTAGGGAGATCCGGGTTCCCCAGGGTGGTGCCCACGGCTTCCCCGAATCGGGCGACCTGCATCCGGTGGATCAACCCCAGGGCGTTGTCGCGCAACACCAGAGCGACCACTGGAAGGCCATGGCGGACGCTGGTTTCCAGCTCCTGCACGTTCATCAGGAAGCCCCCATCGCCGCTCACGGCCACCACGGGATCCTCCGGGCAGGCCAGCCGGGCGCCCAGGGCAGCGGGGAGCGCAAACCCCATCGCGGAGAGCCCATTGGAAAACAGGATCCGCTGACGGCCCCGAATGGGGTAGGTGAGGCCCATTGCATATTTGTTCAACCCGACATCCACCGTGATCACCCCGTGGTCCGGGAGGACCTGGGCCAGGGTGCGGGTGATGGCGGACGGGGAGAGGGGGGCCGATTCCTGTCGGGGACGCTGGAGGGGCTCCCGCATCGCCTCCCGAACGGCCGTGACCTCCAGCCAGGGACGCTGGCCAGACGGGGCCATCGCCGTTAGATCCTCCAGGATCGCCCGGACATCCCCGGCCAGGGTGAGATCGGCGTGGAGGAGGTTGCTCTCAGCTTCCATCACGCTATCCACACATACCACCCGCTTGTGGTTCCCCACGGTCCACAGGCTGGGCTTGACGCCTTCCACCTCGTCGTAGCCGATCGTGAGGATCAGATCGCAAGCGGTAAACAGTCCCATCAGCTCCCCCCGGGCATGACGGCTGATCACGCCCAAGCAGAGGGGATGGTCCTCCGGCAGCGCTCCTTTTCCCATGTAAGTTGTGAGGGTGGGGATCTGATAGGCTTCCACGAAGCGACGAAGGGCATCCAGAGCCTGAGCTCGCAGCGGGAGGTTGCCTACCAGCAGGACCGGTGCCTGGGCTTCCTGAAGCCAGGCAGCAGCCTGTTGCAATGCTCGAGGATCCAGGCGGGCGTGTCCCGAGACAGGGCGTCCGGGAAGCGTGCCGCCCAGATTGAACAGGAAGCACTCCCGCTCCAGGACGTTCACTGGAAGGCTGAGATGAACAGGGCCCGGTCGTTCCGATTGGGCGACCTGAAAGGCGTATTGCAAGGTAGCCGGGATAAGCTCGGGGTCGCGGATCACAGCGCTCCATTTCGTGATGGGCTGGAAGAGGGCGACGAGATCCACATACTGGTGAACGCCCAGACGCAACTGGTCTGTGGAGACCTGATCCGAGAGCGCCACCACGGGGGAGCGATCCAGGAGGGCATTGGCCAGGCCGGTGGCCAGGTTGGTCGCTCCGGGGCCCAGGGTGGAGAAGCAAACGCCCGGGCGGGGGGCCAGCCGGCCATAGGCGTCGGCCATGAAGGCCGCAGCCTGTTCGTGGCGCACCGTGATGAAGCGGATAGAACTCCCTCGAAGGGCCTCAAAGAACGCGACTTCATCACCGGGCAGGCCGAACAGCACAGAGACGCCTTGTTGTTGCAGGCTTTCGACCAGAAGAGCGGCACCGTTCATGGATGAACTCCTTGTCATTTCTATGGGAGAACGAGCACCCGGGCGCCCGTTACAGATGTTCACAAAAAGCACGGGCACTTACGTGTCCTACTACGAACGAAAAGCCCCCTGTTTGTAGTAGGGCACGGAGCGAAGCGGAGTGCCCGTCTAAGCGCTCACAAAAAGACGACGGGCACTTGCGTGCCCTACTACGAACGGGAAAAGCCCTTTGTTTGTAGTAGGGCACGAAGCGAAGTGGAGTGCCCGTCTAGGCGTTCACAAAAAGAGGGCAGGCACTTACGTGCCCTACTACGAACAGGAAAAGCCCTTTGTTTGTAGTAGGGCACGAAGCGAAGCGGAGTGCCCGTCGAAGCGTTCACAAAAAGGGAACGGGCACGGACGTGCCCTACTACGAACAGGAAAAGCCCTTTGTTTGTAGTAGGGCACGAAGCGGAGTGCCCGTCGAAGCGTTCACAAAAAGGGAACGGGCACGGACGTGCCCTACTACAAACTATGAGTGCGGTGAAGCGCATCCCCCGGCCCGTCGACACAGCTTCCCCGGTCTCCCTCTCTCTACGAGAGAGGAATCAGCTCCGCGTTCTCCCGGACTGGCAGGGAGAGGGTCTCTCGCCTTTGATAGTGCTGGCCGAAACGAGGCGGCGACTGACGCAGGAGCGCTGCGATGCGCTCCGCAGCGTGACCATCTCCAAACAGAGGAGGACGTGGCCCGGCGGGCCGGAAGAAGCGCCAGCCCTCCATAATCCGCTGGGGATCGGTCCCCACCAGGCGATTCCACCCCACCTCTACGGTCTCCATCAGCTCGGTCTCCTCCCGCAGGGTGAGGCATGGGATGCCCAGGAAATAGGCCTCTCGTTGCACCCCTCCGGAATCCGTCAGGATCATCCGGGCGTGGGCCTCCAGGGTCAGCATGTCCAGGTAGCCCACCGGCTCAATCATCTGGATATGGGGGGTTACTTGAAGGCCATAGCGAGCAATGGCCTGCCGGGTGCGCGGATGGACTGGGAACACGATCGGTTCTGGAATGGCGCGAAATCCGGCCAGGATGCCGGCCAGTCGACGCGGGTCGTCGGTGTTGCCGGCCCGGTGGACGGTGGCCAGCAGATACCCGCCCGGCTCCACCCCCAGGCGTTCCAGAAGGGCTGGGGCGCGCTCCAGAGCGCGGGGGAGATAAAGGCGCACCGCGTCCAGCATCACATCTCCGACGAAGAAGACGCCCTCCGTGATCCCTTCCCGCGCCAGGTGTTGCACGGCGCGCCGGGTGATGCAGAAGTGCAAATCCGCCAGCCGGTCGGCCACCAGCCGGTTGATCTCCTCGGGCATGAACTTGTTGAAGCTGCGCTCCCCAGCCTCGATGTGGACCAGCGGGATGTGCAGCTTGGCTGCCGTCAGGGCCCCGGCCAGGGTGGAGTTGGTGTCCCCTCGCACGATCACCAGGTCCGGCCGTTCCTTCCACAGGACCTCTTCCAGCCGGGCCATCATCTCCCCGGTCTGACGGCCATGGGGGCCGGATCCCACCCCCAGGTGATAATCCGGGGCAGGCAGATCCAGATCCTCAAAGAAGACACGAGACATCGTGTCGTCGTAGTGCTGGCCGGTATGGACCAGCACCTCGTGATGTTCCCGTCGGAGAGCGAAGCTCACCGGGGCGGCCTGGATGAACTCAGGCCGGGCGCCGACCACCGATACGATCTTCATGGGCGCGTCTCTACAGGGGTCAGAATCCGGTCCAGCCGGAGGGCGGAGATCGGGCCGTTATAGAGCAGCAGCCGGATCCGTTCGGCCAGCTGGATCACCCGCAGGCCGTCGAAGGCGGAGACCGCGGGCGGCTGGCCGCTCCGAACACAATCCACGAAATGCTGGAGCTCCAGCGCCAGCGGCTCGGCCATGGGGATCCCGATCCGTTCCATCCATCCTTCCTGCCGGTATTTCACGGGCTGGTTGTCGTTGGTGATGGTAGGAATGGTATAGCGATAAATCGTGATGCCTTTGTTCAGGAGATCCGCCTCGATATAGGCCTCTGCGGCCGTGATCTCGATGGCGCGGATCTTTTGCTCGGTGACCCGCGAGGCGAACAGGGTGGCGACCTCTCCGCCTGGAAACTCCATCGTCAGAACCGCGTAGTCGATGGCATCGGAGAAGACCGGACGCCCGATGGGATAAATCCGCACAGGGGGCGCCTTCAGCAGATCGATCGCCAGGTCCAGATCGTGAACCATCAGATCCAGGACCACATCGGCATCCTGGTTGCTGACGGCATAAGGGCTCAGGCGGCGGAAGATCAGGCTGATAGGACGCATGGTCTCGAGGATGGCCTTGAGCTCAATGTAGACCGGGTTGAACCGCTCGATGTGGCCTACCTGCACCGGGACGCCCTGGCGACGTGCGGCCTCGCAGATCGCCATAGCCTCCACGACGGAGGTAGCCATGGGTTTCTCAATCAGGACGGCCACCCCCCGCTCGATCAGCTCTATGGCGATCTCCGCATGCGTGGGGGTGGGGGTGGCGATGGTGGCCGCCTCCACATGGGCGGCCAGATCTTCCAGCGTGGGGAAGGGGGTGGTTTCATAGCGGGCGGCAACCTCCATCGCCCGCTCCGGGCACCGGTCATAGATGCCCACCAGCTCCACGCCTCGAAGGGACTGAAGCACCCGGCAATGGCGCTCCCCCATGGAGCCAACGCCCACGACACCGATCCGCACAGCTTTCATCTTATCCCCCTTGCAGATCCTCAATGGCGGCGTTCAGGGCCTCGACCACGTAGCGGACTTCCTCATCCCGAAGGGCAGGGTGAATAGGGAGGGAAAGGACCTCGCGCGCGGCGGCTTCCGCCACCGGAAGGGAATCGTTGTAACCCAGCCGCTGGTAGAGCGGCTGGCGGTAAACCGGGGTCGGGTAATGGATCCCGGTCTCAATCCCGGCCTCCTTCAGGCGCTCGCGGACCGCGTCCCGCAGCCCGGGGGAGAGGCGCACGGTGTAGAGGTGATAGACCGGCGTGCTGTTCGGGGTGATCACTACCGGCCTCACTCCGCGGAGATGCTGGTCGTAGAACGCGGCGATCGTGCGGCGGCGGTCGTTCCATGCGTCGATGTGTTGCAACTGGCCAATCCCCAGGACCGCCTGGAGCTCCGTCATCCGGAAGTTCAGGCCCAGGATCTCATGCACATATTTGGCCGACTGGCCATGATCCCGCAGCATGCGAAGGCGACGGGCCAGATGGGAATCCTGTGTGGTGATCATCCCACCCTCGCCTGTGGTGATGTTTTTGGTGGCGTAGAAGGAGAAACATCCAATACCGAAGGAGCCCACAGGCCGCCCCTGATACAGTGCGCCGGGCGCATGGGCCGCATCTTCGATCAGGGCCAGACCGTGGCGCGTTGCCAGCTCCGTGAAGATCCCCATATCGCATGGGTTCCCGTAAAGATGCACCAGGACGATCGCCCGAGTCCGGGGCGTGATCCGCCGCTCCACCTCCTCGGGATCCAGGTTCAGGGTGGAGGGCTGGATATCGGCGAACACAGGCCGGGCGCCCAGGAACAGGATCGTGTTGGCGGTGGCGGCGAAGGTGAAGGGCGTGGTGATCACTTCATCTCCCGGCCCGATCTCCAGGGCCATCAGGGCCAGGAGCAACGCTGCCGTCCCGCTGGACACCGCAACTGCGAACGGGACCTCGGCCCATTCGGCGAAGCGCTCCTCAAACTCCAGCACCCGCAATCCCTGAGCCAGCCGTCCGGAATCCAGGACCTCCAGGAGGGTCTGTCGGGTCGCTTCGTCAAATAACGGGCGAGCCATCGGGATTTTCATGGTTGCGCTCAGTGATACAGAGATCCTTGGACCGGAAGTTCTGGTAGACACCATGGCGGTTTCGGCCCCGAGCCAGATAATTCTGGTTTCCACTCTAATCAGGGGGAGTTGGGAGGCTGTAAGCAGGGGGTTAGAAGGCGGTAGCCCATGGGTTTCATCAGGGATAGGGGCAA
>JAUQQB010000520.1 GCA_030550075.1 Chloroflexota bacterium
TGGAGGTGCCCCAGGCGAAGTCGCGTTGCTCCAGCAGCACCGCGCGGAATCCCTGGCGCGTGGCCTCCTCCAGCAGTCCGGCTCCCGTGATCCCGCCGCCGATGATGATGAGATCCCAGGGCTCGTTTAGTCGAAGCCACGCCTCTTCGCGGTTCAGGGGCATTGCCTCATCCCTATGGAATCCATGGTGCTCGTTTGGGTTTCCGGCAGGAAAGATCCTGGCTCATGGGGCCTTCGGGATGAAATCCCCTGTTTGGGCCTGAGCTGAACTGTGGATCGAGCAGGCCCCTCCCCCTGGGTCGCGGGGAGGGGGAAATCGAATATTCCCGGCTACGAACAGGGGCATTGGGCCCACCTCCACATTCGTGTATTCGTGCCCTGATTCGTGGACGGCCCCGCCGCGCAGGGCAGATACGGGGCCTGTTCCTGCGTTCGGCACGCCCTCCGAGGATTTCCGCGTGGATCCTTCACATCTCCGCAATTAGCTTGCCCGGGTTCATTTGCCCGTGAGGATCCACGGCCTGGAAGATCGTGCGCAGGATGGCCAGGCCGAGCGCGCCCTTCTCCGCCTCCAGGTAAGGTTGATGATCCACCCCCACGCCGTGCTGATGGCTGATCGTCCCCCCCAGGCGCAGGATGGCCTCGCTGGCCGCATGCTTCAGACGGCGCCAGCGCTTCAGATTTTCCTCCGGATCTGGAGTTAGCCGGAATATAAAGGTGGTGTAGACATTAGCCCCGTGGGGATAAACATGGGAGATATGGCTGAACGCATATACCCGTTCCCCCTCATCTTCGAGCCCATGGCGCAACGCCTCTTCGATGGCGGTGACCATGCGGGGCACACGGGTCCAGATGACGGCGGTCTCCAGAGTGTCGACGGCGTAGCCCAGCTCCCAGAGGGTGTTGCGCAGATAGGGGGATCGGAAACGCTGGCGCAGCCATTCCCGGGCCAGGCGGCTCCCAAGCGATCGGCCGCGATAGCGCGCCGCGATATGGTGGACTTCCGCCACCGCGGCGTGGACCACGCGGCGGGTTCCGGCGGCGGCAACCAGGAGCATGGAGCGGTTTCCCCCCAGCCCCCGCAAGCGGAGCCAGCCTTCCAGCAGACGGATCACCCGCTCGCGGCCGGCCAGGCGCAGCGTCATCCGGGTTTCCTCCGGTGTGCTCAGCCGGAGCATGGTCAGGGGAAGCCCCGCCTGAACCATCTCCCGCATCGCGGCCAGCCCGTGGGCGAAATCCGGGAAGAAGAAGGTCTGGAGCGTCTCGACCTCCGGCAGCGGGCGCACCCGCAGCGTTGCTTCGGTGAGAATCCCCAGCCGGCCTTCCGAGCCCAGGACCAGATGACGGAGATCCGGCCCTGCCGCGGAAGGAGGGAGGACCGGGAGGATCCACGGGCCTTTCGGCGTCTCCAGTCGCCCCCCGACGAACATGTCCTCGATCCGTCCATAGCCCAGGGCAAACTGGCCGACGGACCGGGTCATGATCCAGCCCCCCAGGGTGGAGTATTCGAAGGATTGGGGGTAATGCCCCAGGGTGAAGCCATGGGCGCGCAATATAGCCTCCAGGTCAGGGCCCCGGATGCCGGCCTGAAAGGTGGCCAGGGCGCTCACCCGATCCAGGGCGAGAAGGCGGTTCATTCGGCTCAGGTCGATGACCAGGGCCGGTCGGGGATCCGGCAGCAGCCGCAGATGCCCGACCACGCTGGTGCCACCGCCGTAGGGCACCACCCGGGCGCCCACCGCCTCCGCGTAGGTCAGCAGTGCGCGCACCTCTTCATTGGTTTCGGGAAAAGCTACCCCATCGGGCGCCTGGATCCGCCCGCTGCGGGCCGCGATCCAGTCTGGCAGCCCCTGGCCCACCGCGTGACGCAATCGGATTTCCGGGTCCGTCTGGATCAGCGGGTAGGGGGGAAGGTGGGAAGGGGGAACACCGGCCAGGGCTTCCTCCAATGTGCAATCCCGCGGAAGTATCCCCGGCCCCAGCTGTTCCTCCAGGAACATCCGGGCGATCGATGGTAAGGGAACCTCAATGGCGGTTTCACCCCACCCATTCCAGCGACGCATCGGAGGCCTCATCTGGAAGGAAGGTGATGTGGGATCAACGGTCCAGCGGCCAACCTTGTCCTGAATTCCCGCAGGCTTAGAGAGCGTCTGAAAATTCAGTTGTGAGCGTATATGAGTATGAAGGCGTGCCAGGCATGTGATCATCTGTTCGTAGTCGGGCACGAAGCGAAGCGGAGTGCCCCTTATAAGCGTGCACAAAAAGAACGGGCACTGATGTGCCCTACTACAAACGAAAAGACTTGGTTCGTAGTAGGGCACGGAGCGCAGCGGAGTGCCCGTTATGAGCGTGCACAAAAATAAAGAACGGGCCCGGACGTGCCCTACTGCGAACTCAAGCGCAGG
>JAUQQB010000521.1 GCA_030550075.1 Chloroflexota bacterium
GTGACCGCCAAGGATCTCTGCTTACGGATCTTCTGCGATCTGGGGGCAGATGGAGGCTTATATCGCTCTGTGGAGTTTGCAGGCAGTGGCGTTCACGCTCTCTCCATCGAGAGCCGTATGGTGATCGCCAACTTCATGGCCGAGTTTGGGGTCAAGAATGCCTATCTTCCCCCTGACAATCTGGTCTTCGACTGGCTGGCCCCTCGCCGGGCCCGGCGGACCGGCGAATCGGTTGAGGCGGTTCGTGAGCAGATGGCAATGAATGCCATGTATCCTGATCCAGATGCTGTCTACGAAGCGGAGCATGTCTATCGCCTGGATGAGCTGGAGCCGATGGTGGCCTGCCCCCATTCGGTGGACCATGTGAAGCCCTTGCGAGAAGTGGCCGGGACGCGAGTGGACATGGCCTTCATCGGCACGTGCACCAACGGGCGTTTGGAAGATATCGCGGCCGCGGCGGAGATCCTGCGCGGGCGGCGGATCGCTCCCGGCGTGCGGTTGCTGGTGATCCCGGCCTCTCGGGAGGTGCTCCAGGAGGCCATCCGGCGGGGTTACATGGAGGTTCTCGTGCAGGCTGGAGCCATGATCGGGGTTCCGGGCTGCGGCCCATGTATGGGGAATCATATGGGAATCCCGGCGCCCGGCGAGGTCGTGATCTCCTCGGGAAGCCGGAACTTCCGGGGGCGGATGGGAACACCGGAGGCGGAGATCTACCTGGCCAGCCCGGCCGTGGTAGCTGCCAGCGCCCTGCGCGGGCGGATCACCGATCCCCGAGAGGTCAGCGATGGCGGGCGCTGAACCCATACCGAAATCGTGGGCTCATGAGGAAGGAGTTCCTCCCTGGATGCGTTCGGCCTGCCAGCGCTGAACCTGTGTTCGGACCCATTCCGCATCTTGAGGATCCAGCGGAGGAGGCGGGACCGGGCCTGCGTAATCGAGCTGATCGGCATACCGCGCTCGCGCGTATAGATCGTCCAGAACGTGCTGCAGATCCAGCGGCGCATCGGGAAAGGGTGGGCGCAGCGGCACCGCCACGACCGGCAACCGATCCCGCAGATCCATAAACCAGGCCAGCAGGCCCGGATGACCGGGCCGATACAGAGCCACCACGTAATCACTGCGCCCGGCCAGGGGCGCGGGACGATCCCCCCCTCGCAGCAGATCGATCTCAAGCCAGCTGGCGCCTCCTTCCAGGAGCAGCCGTCGCTTCTCGAGCATCGCCTGCTGCCCCCGCGACCCCCGGACCTTGTTCGCTGGCGAAAGCGCTTCAATCGCCGTGACGACTTGATGCGAACGCGCGTCCCGCACTTCCAGATAATGATCCCGGATTTCAGCTTCCAGCAGCGTTTCCACTACCATCGGAGCAGTGATGGCCGGCTGCCCGGGCCATCCGGAAGGAATGGCCGACTCACGAAGGGGACGCGTCACAACCACATCCGGCACCAGAACCGGATATCCCGGATCCTCATACGGAGAAGTCACATAGACCCGTTGCTCGACCCGCACATAAAAATACGGGGCCAGCATCGGCGCCAGATAGGCCCGAATGCCTTCGATGAAGCCATGATGAACATCCGGCCAGAGCGCGGGATCTTCCAAGTAAGGATCCATTCCGGGGAAAGGAGAACGCATAAATCCTCCGGTCAGGCTGTTCCATGCAATCCGTTTTGCTTCTTAATTGTAGCGCAGGGACAAGGAAAAATGGAGGTCATAGCCATGAAGCTGCGGGGTCGAGTGTGGAAATACGGCGACAACGTCAATACCGATGTGATTTTCCCAGGTAAATACACTTACACTATCACAGATCCGATGGAGATGGCCCGGCACGCCCTGGAGGACCTGGATCCCCGGTTCGCCCAGGAAGCGCGCCCGGGGGACGTCATCGTAGCGGGCCGGAACTGGGGGTGTGGGTCCTCCCGGGAGCAGGCGGTGATCGCCCTGAAGGCGGCCGGCGTGCAGGCGATCATTGCGAAATCCTTCGCTCGCATCTACTTCCGCAACGCGGTCAATAACGGTCTGTTGCCGGTGGTGTGTCCGGAGGCCGTGGAGGCCATTGAGGCTGGGGAAGAGATTGAGGTCGACCTGGAGGCCTGCGTCATCCGATGCCGGGCGGGCGTTTTCTCATTCCCGTCGCTCTCCCCAACGATCCGGGCCATCCTGGAGGCGGGCGGCCTTCTCCCCATGCTCTGTCGTCGGTTAGGCCTGCCCACGCCCGCCAGCGGCTTTCTTTCAGTTGGAGAGGCAAAGGATTGAATCCGGAGGGGCTCCCCTTCGATTTAGGGAGTGTATGAAAAGTCGGTTCTCTGTTCATGGGGCGAAATGAACCCCTCTCCTCTTCCCTTCTCCCCGCGGCCCTTCAGGCCGCAGAGAGAAGGGGAAGGTGGACGGGCCGCCTTCGGCGGCC
>JAUQQB010000522.1 GCA_030550075.1 Chloroflexota bacterium
TTGCTGAAATTGCACATAGTGCTATGATACCTCAGGCCAGTCAATCCGTATGCTTACATGCTGGGCGTCCGTTCAGGAGACAGACTGCGGCGGAATCTATGGAATAGGCTCTGAGCCCTCCTGCCAGGGCCCCAAGCAGAGGCTGGGTTGGACAACGGATGGACCTGCACTATACTGTTTAAAAGTAAGCGATTTCGGATGATGCCTTCTTCCTTGTAGGGATGGGTTCGTTCGCTTCCTGACGGTCTTTGGCCTTCCTATACTCCAGGGGATGACGAGAAGAGGGTGTTCGAGCGTCACCTGCTCTCGGGTGTCGCCCGTTGTGCTCTTTCCAGACATCCCTGGTTCCGAGAAGGCAATCCAATGTTTGAGGCGAGGACTTCGTTCCAGCCAGCGATCTTTCCAAATGGCCATCTCCCTCTGGACGTGCGGGTGGAGGCCTTGCTCTTTGTGGCGGAGGAGCCGCCCACGATCGCCCAGCTCGCCCGCGCCCTGGAGGTTCCCGCGGAGGCCATCGAAGAGGCGCTGAATGTCCTCCAGGAACGCCTGAGGGAGCGAGGGCTCCGGCTGCAGCGCCAGAGGGATCGGGTGCAGCTGGTGACGGCCCCAGAGATCGCGGAGGATGTGCGGCGCTTCCTGGGCCTTAGCGGGGGCGCTCGCCTCTCGACGGCCGCCCTGGAGACTCTGGCCATTATCGCCTATCGGCAGCCGATCACCCGGGCGGAGATCGAAGCCATCCGAGGTGTGAACTGCGAGGGAGTGCTGCGGACCCTGCTGGCGAAAGGGCTGATTGAGGAGGTGGGCCGGGCGGAAGGACCCGGTCGACCGATTCGGTATGGAACCACGATGCTTTTCCTCCAGCACTTCGGGCTGCACTCATTGGCCGATTTGCCCCCGCTGGACGGGGTCACGATGGAAGAGCCGGCGTTGTAAGCCCGGTCGTGGAATCGTTGCGCCCCTGTCAGCCCTCTCTGAGCCCCAGCCCCGCTCCGTAAGCTTCCTCTGCAGAGGAAATCCTGCTATAATCAGGCTACCTCTTATTGAGGCCAGAATACCCATGGGTTGTTCCAAAGATCCCTCGAAAACGTCTCTCGCCTCGGCCCAGCGGAGGTTCCGTTGGGCCGCGCCGTGGATGCGTCGTTGCCACTTCTGGAGCATTTGGGCGACTGCAGATTGTTGACCCCCTCTTCCTCCTGTCGCCGAGCCTCCCGCACTGCTGGTTTATCGGGCCTGCAGGACCGCATGGGTGCTCCGGGGCCCAGCGTCCTTCCAGAGGAACCTCTCATCCGGTTGGAAGCTCATTTGATTCTCTCAGGAGGAGGCCATGCGGATACTGGCTCTTGGTGGAGCTGGCGCGGTAGCCCGTGAGGCCACCCGGGATCTCTGTCAATACGGCGGTTTCTTTCGCGAGATCGTAATCGCTGATATCGACCCTGAAAAGGCCGAGCGCCTCGCCCGTGAGATCGGAGACCCACGCCTTCGTGTCATTCCCCTGGATGTCCGCGATGAGGAGGCGCTGGTCCGCCGGATTCGCGAATTCGACATCGTGATGAACGGCCTTCCCTTCGCTTACGATGCGCTGGTCACCCAAGCCTGCGTGGAGGCAGGCGTCAGCGGGGTGGACCTGGCCTTCGATGAGGCGCAGTTCGAGCTGGATGAGGTGGCTCGATCCAGGGATATGGTGTTCATCCCCGGTGTGGGCGCGACGCCAGGGACCACCAACGTGATGGCAGCCTATGGGGCGCGATTCCTGGACGAGGTGGAGGCCATTGAGATCGCTTTCGCCGCATTCCGGTGTCTGGCTCCTTCCCCTGGTCTGCTGCGTACCACTCTGTGGGAATTCAATCCCGAGGAGCCGGAGCGGGAAACGGTTTACTGGGAAGATGGCGCCTGGCAGCCGGCTCCGCCATTCTCCGGTGAGAGGCGGGTCCGCTTCCATGAATGGATTGGGGAGCAGACCGTATATTATGTGCCCCACGATGAAGCGCGAACCCTGCCACGCTCTTTTCCGGGCCTTCGCCGGGCAGCGGTGCGGGGATGCTTCCCGCCCCACGTGATGCGAGCGATGCGGGCGCTGTATGAGATGGGGGCTCTCTCCTCCACCCCGGTTCCGGTGGATGGCCAAACGTATCCGGCCATCGATTTGGTCGCCCGCCTCCTCTCCGCGCTTCCCGCCTCGCGGGAGAACCCGGTCTGGGCTTATGGGCTGGTGGTGGAGGTCCATGGCCGGAAGGACGGGCACCCGCGCACGGTGACGCTGCATAACCGCCACCCGTCGCAGGAAGTATGGGGTGGGGAGCCCGCCTATTATCGGAACATCGGCGTCCCCCTCAGCATCGCGGCGCAGATGATCGCCCGTGGCGAGATCACCGCCCGCGGCGTGGTTCCACCGGAACGGA
>JAUQQB010000523.1 GCA_030550075.1 Chloroflexota bacterium
CCCTCCCCACGGCCCAAAGGGCCGTGGGGAGGGGGGAGAAAGGGGGGTGGGGCCATTCCGTCCCACCTTTAGAGCTTTCAACTGCGTAACTCCTACTTAATTTCTCCGGGCTCTCAATGGGATAACTCCTTTTACCTTAAAAAGAGGATGGCCTGCTGGAGGAGCAATGGAAAGCCGGTATGCGGTTGTGCATTACGCGGAGATCGGATTGAAGGGTCATAACCGGGGTTTCTTCGAGCGAATGCTCGCCCGACGGATCGAGAAACGCCTGCAGGATATCGGGCCTGCTTTTGTGGAGCGTCTCCCTGGACGGTTCCTCGTTCGGCTTCCGCGTCCGGTGTCGGAGGCCATATGGGTCGAGCGTCTGCGCACGGTGTTCGGGATTGCCTACTTCGCCCCGGCGATACCCGCCTCGAAAGACCTGAACACCCTGACCGAGATCGTCCTTCGCTATCTCCCCTCCGAACCCGTGCCCTCCTTCTGCATTCGAGCTTCTCGCGCCGATAAATCCTTCCCCCTGACCTCCCAGGAAATCGAACGGCACATCGGGGCGGCGGTCCAGCGTCAAACCGGCTGGCGGGTGGATCTCTCGGAGCCGGCCTGGGTGGCCTACATCGAAATCGCCACGAACACCGCGCTGGTTTACTTCGCCCGCCATCGGGGCCCCGGGGGATTGCCGGTGGGGGTCAGCGGGCGGGTGGGCCTGCTACTTTCTGGCGGCATTGATTCCCCCGTGGCGGGTTACTTTATGCTGAAACGGGGCTGTGAGGTGATTCCCATCCATTTCCACGGCGGTCCCTTCGGCGACTGGATGGCCTCGGAGGCCAGGGCGATGGCCATCGTCCGCCAGATGCGTCCCTACGGGATGCCGCCCTGGCTGTATGTGGTGCCCATCGGGGAGCCTCAGCGAGCCATCGTCCTGGCCGCCCCTGCGCCCTATCGCCTGATCCTTTACCGGCGGCTGATGGTGCGGGTGGCGGAAGCCCTCACCCGACAGGAAGGCGGGCTGGCCCTGGTGACGGGGGATTCCCTGGGGCAGGTGGCTTCGCAAACCCTGGAGAGCCTGACGGCGATCGAGGACGCCGCCACCATGCCGATCCTGCGGCCCCTCATCGGGCTGGACAAGGTGGAGATCATCGATCGGGCGCGCGCCATCGGAACCTATGAGCTCTCGATCCTGCCAGGGGAGGATTGCTGTCAGTTCCTGATGCCTCCCCGGGTCATCACCCGCCCCTCCGTGGAGACCGTGCGGGAGATCGAAAGCCGGGTGAGGATGGAGGAGCTGGTGCAGCAGGCGCTGGCTCAGGCCATGCGTGTCCCGGTGAGCGACTCAACGCCGATCCCGGTTATGCTTCCCGAGAGGCCTTCCAGCGCCTGAGGGGACATCGGAACCGGGGCTCCGGCTTTCCCTGACCCCCCGGAGCTCCTCCCCATGCCTGTTTGTAGCCGGGCACGAAGCGAAGTGCCCGTCTAAGCGTTCACAAAAAGACGACGGGCACTTGCGTGCCCTACTACGAACAGAAAGCCCCTTGTTCGTAGTAGGGCACGAAGCGAAGCGAAGTGCCCGTCATAGGTGTTCCCAGAAAGGGAACAAGGCGAAGCAATGCGATAGGGGAAAACGGTCTAAGGTGGGAGAGCGCCTTCGGCGACCCACCCCACCCTGAACTGCGATAGCAGGATTTCAACTTCACCAGGAGGCCACCATGTCGACGCCGACCATGCTGCGATCTGCCGACTACATCGAGATGGAGGACACTTACAGCGCTCCTAACTATCAGCCCATTGATGTGGTCATCGCATGGGCGGAAGGAGTGTGGGTCTATGACGTGGAAGGACGCCGC
Source organism: Chloroflexota bacterium (assembly GCA_030550075.1). Lineage (GTDB taxonomy): Bacteria > Chloroflexota > Anaerolineae > Thermoflexales > Thermoflexaceae > Thermoflexus. The sequence continues at coordinate 1,842 of JAUQQB010000523.1, forward strand.
TACCTGGACGGCCTGAGCGGGTACTCGGCCTTAAATCAGGGCCACCGGCATCCCCGCATCATCCGGGCCCTGATTGAGCAGGCCGGACGGGTGACGCTCACCTCCCGGGCTTTCCGGAACGACCAGCTCGGCCCCTTCCTGAAAGAGCTGTGCGAGCTGCTGGGATATGAGAAGGCCCTGCCGATGAACACCGGGGCCGAAGCGGTGGAGACCGCCATCAAAACCGCCCGCAAATGGGGATACCGGGTGAAAGGCGTCCCGCGGGATCAGGCGGAGATCATCGTATGCGAGGGGAATTTCCACGGTCGGACCACCACCATCATCAGCTTTTCCACCGTGCCCCAGTATCGGGAGGATTTCGGCCCCTACACCCCGGGCTTTGTGATCATCCCGTATGGGGATGTGGAAGCACTGGAACGGGCAATCACCCCCAACACCGTCGCGTTCCTGGTGGAACCGATTCAGGGGGAAGGAGGTGTGCGGGTGCCGCCGCCCGGATACCTGGCCCGGGCCGCCGAGATCTGCCGCCGGCACAACGTGCTCTTCATCG
>JAUQQB010000044.1 GCA_030550075.1 Chloroflexota bacterium
AGAAGTCCCGTTCCGGTGATCGGAAGATGCCGCCCTATTTTGAGGGTGGGCGCACCCCTCTGGTCCGGCGCCTCCCCAAGGCCCGGGGAGAGGGCTTCACGCTGGTGGAGAAGGTGATCTACCAGCCAGTCCATGTGGGGCAGCTGAATCGCTTCCCACCCAACAGCGAGATCACCCCGCTGATCCTGGCCCAGGCCGGCCTGCTGCGGGATCCTGAGGAGCCTGTAGTGATCCTGGGGGATGGAGAGCTGGACCACCCGCTCGTCGTGAAGGCTCATCGCTTTTCGGCATCCGCCCGGGCGAAAATTGAGGCCGCGGGCGGCCAGGCGGTAGTGATCCCACATTAAGAACGGGATGAGCTAATGAGGAGACTAATCCTCAGTTCCTAACGACTGCTGTTCGGGACTGTTTGCTGGCTGGGAGCCTATAAGGAGGATCCATGCTGGACGCGTTGCGAAACGCATGGCATCTGCCGGATCTGCGACGCAAGATCCTTTATACGTTGTTGATTCTGGCGATCTACCGTCTGGCTGCACATATCCCGGTGCCCGGGGTGGATCGGACAGCTTTACAACAGCTACTTCAGGGCACCACCGCCGCTGGGCAGCTCTACATCATCCTGGACCTACTCTCCGGCGGTGCCATCGCCAACTTTTCCATTATGGCGATGGGGGTTTATCCCTATGTGACGGCTTCCATTATCCTTCAGCTCCTGGTCCCCATTGTCCCGCAGCTGGAGCGGCTGGTGAAAGAAGGGGGATCCGAGGGGCGACGCAAGCTTGAGCAGTATACGTATTTCCTTACAGTTCCATTGGCCGCCCTTTACGCGATCGGCCAGGCGAACCTGCTCAGCGCCCCGGGTCGGGCCGTGTTGCCGAACTTTGGCTTTGCCCCCCACCAGCTGCTGCCGACCCTGACGGTGATCCTGACGATGACAGCGGGGACCATGTTTGCGATTTGGCTGGGCCAGCTGATCACCGAACAGGGGATCGGCAATGGGCTCTCGCTGATCATCTTCGGGGGGATCGTGGCTCGGGCCCCCTATAATCTGGCTCAGATCTGGACCAGCAACGGCACGATGGGGATCCTCGTGTTCCTGGCCCTGACGGTGATCACGGTGGCAGCCATCGTCTTCATTCAGGAAGGGCAGCGGCGGATCCCCGTCCAGTATGGGCGTCGGGTTCGGGGTCACCGCATCTATGGGGGCGGCAGCACCTATATCCCCCTTCGGGTGAACATGGCGGGGATGATCCCGCTGATCCTCGCCCAGTCGGTCCTGGCGTTCCCGGCGATTATCGCCCAGTTCTTCCAGTATTCCAGCAATGCTGTCGTTGCAAGTGTCGCCAACACCATCGTCAGTGTTTTCTCCGGATTCCACGACGCCTACTGGCCGATGTATTTCATTACGGTTGTTGCCTTTACTTACTTTTACACGGATGTGATGTTGCAGCAGATGAACCTGGCGGATACCCTGCAGAAGCAAGGTGGGTTCATTCCGGGCATCCGGCCTGGGAAGGCCACGGAACAGTATATCAACCGGATCTCTCGACGCATCACCCTGGTGGGGGCGCTGTTCCTGGGAGTCCTGGCGATCCTGCCCTGGCCGGTGCGGTCGGTGCTCCAGACGAATGTGTTGCTCTTCAGTAGCGCCGCCCTCCTGATCGTGGTGGGTGTGGTCCTGGATACGATGCGGCAACTGGAGGCGCAGCTGGTGATGCGCCATTATGAAGGCTTCATTCGATAAGCAGTGGGTCCCTGCCTTCTGGCCTCCGGCGAAGGCCAGGGATGCTTGAAGACTTTCGGGTTTAGGGTCATCGAACCATGCCACTCGATTTGATTCTGCTGGGGCCTCCGGGTGCGGGAAAGGGAACCCAGGCCAAAATTCTCAGCCAGCGCCTGGGCATTCCTCATGTAGCCAGCGGTGATCTCTTTCGCGATCACTTGCATCGCCAGACTCCGCTGGGTCAGCTGGCCCGTCAGTACATGGATCGGGGAGAGCTGGTGCCAGACGATGTGACCATCGGGATGATTCGCGAGCGGCTGGAGCAGGCGGATTGCCGCAACGGGGTGATCCTGGATGGGTTCCCTCGAACGCCTGCCCAGGCCCAGGCGCTCGATGAGCTTCTGGCTGGGATGGGTCGATCGCTCGCTGCAGTCCTTTATATTCGGGTGCGTAACGAGTTATTGCTCCGTCGTCTGGCAGGGCGCTGGACCTGTCGAGTGTGCGGGGCTGTATATCACATTGAATTCAACCCGCCTCGTGTGCCGGGCCGCTGCGATCTCGACGGGGGTCCACTTTATCAACGCGAGGATGATACGGAGGAGGTTCAGCGACGGCGCATCCAGGTTTACCAGGAGCAGACGGCCCCTCTGGTTTCCTTTTATCGGGAACGGGGTCTACTGGTGGAGATCGATGGCGAGTGTTCCATTCCGGAGGTGACAGAGGAGCTGATCCGGGCGATTGAGGTGCGGAAGGCGGTGGATCCATGAGCGCACGGGTGGTCCCTCGAGCTGGCCGACCGGTAGTGGGGATTCGGCTGAAGACGTGGTCAGAGATCCGAATGATGCGGGAAGCAGGTCGGATTGTGGCGGAGGTGCTGGCCGCTATGCGCACGATGGTCCAGCCTGGTGTCACCACCGCTGAGCTGGACCGATGGGCGGAGGAATATATCCGCCGTCGAGGTGGGATCCCTGCCTTCAAGGGTTATCCCAGCATGAAGGATGAGGGTGGGCCTCCTTATCCGGCCACGCTCTGCACCTCTGTCAACCATGTGCTGGTCCACGGCATACCCGGCCCTTACCGGTTGAAGGAGGGAGATATCATCAGCATCGATGTGGGGGTCAATTTCCGGGGCTACTATGCGGATGCGGCGCTCACATTACCGGTCGGCTCGATTCCTTCACAGGCCCATCGACTGCTGGAAGTTACGGAAACCGCTCTGTGGGCAGCGATCGCTCAAGCCCGTCCAGGTCGGCGCCTGGGAGATATCCAGTGGGCCATCCAGCATACGGTGGAATCTCAAGGATTCCATGTGGCCCGGGAATTCACCAGTCACGGCATTGGGCAGGCCCTCCATGAACCGCCTTCTTTTGTGAACCGGGGGCATCCGGGGCGAGGCCTTCCCCTGCGACCGGGAATGACCATAGCGATCGAGCCGATGGTCACAATGGGAGACTGGCGGACACGCATGCTAGAGGATGGATGGACCGTCGTCACACTGGATGGAAGCCTAGCAGCTCACTTCGAACATACCATTGCGATTACGGAAGGGGATCCCATTATCCTGACCGCTCTGGAGGATGATCCTCGTTTGGCCTCGTAAGCCTTAGAGGGTGTCCGAAAATCGGAGGTCTGACTTTCCAGAGGGCTTTTTGGGAGGGCGAGGCCGCTGAAGATCATCTTGCTCTCCCCGGAATTTCCTTTTCTATTTCTATTAACTGCTTGTGGAAAGTAGAAGCTTTTCTTTTATTTGGGTAAAATAGAGTTTTGCTGCTCATCTTCTGGGCGCTCCAGTGCATGGAGCGGCGAGAGGGTTTCGATAGTGGGGGGCGTATGAAAGGTATACCCCCTACTGCTTTGTCTATTTAGTTCGGGGTTTTCTGGGGGTTAGGGCTGGGAGCCTTCGGCCCCCAGCCCTAACCCCAGAAAGATATTTTTTCTCCCCCCTCCCCGCGGCCCAAAGGCTGTGGGGAGGGGGAAGGGGCTATTTATCTTCCCGGCTTTTTCCACACTGGGCAAATCACTACCTGCCAATCCCATTATGGGAGGAAGCAATGAGGGTCACACCATCAGTCCGCCGACGATGTCCAAAATGTAAGATCGTTCGGCGCAAGGGAGTGGTGCGAGTAATTTGCGAAAATCCTAAGCATAAGCAACGGCAGGGCTAAGGGAGCCTGGCCTGCCTCTCGGTTCCTTATCTTGAGAAGGCAGGCTCTCCTCACCTGTTCCCTCTTTATCCCTGCAGCCCTTGAGGCTGTGTGAATCGCAGGAGGGATCAGGAGAAACAATGGGCCTGTGTGGTGTTAAAGATGCCTGATATAGCCCAAACGCTCTCCAGGAGGGAGAATTTTACAATATCCTGTTTAGCGATTTGGAACCCTTTCGGGAGAATTCTGGGGTGTGTAGGGGGGCGCATCTTCGGCGCGCCCCCCTACACACCCCCAAACTTCTTACCCTCCCTCCCCGCAATCCATGGGCTGCGGGAAGATAAAGGGGTAGGGACTCCGATGTCTCACACTCCAATGGGAGCAATGCTCCAAATCGTTGCGGCGGACACTATAAATGATCCGGATCCGATCGATGGAGGGGAGATTCGATGGCGCGAATTGCTGGTGTAGAGCTGCCCCGAGATAAGCGAGTGGAGATCGCCCTCACTTATATCTTTGGGATCGGTCGTTCTCTGTCCAGGGATATCCTTCAACAGGCTAGGGTGAACCCGGACAAGCGCGTGAAGGATCTGACTGAGAGCGAGGTGAACGTTCTGCGGGAAACTATTGAACGGAACTATAAGGTGGAGGGTGATCTGCGCCGAGAAATCGCCATGAATATCAAGCGGCTGATCGATATCGGGTGCTATCGTGGCCTGCGGCATAAAATGAATCTTCCGGTGCGTGGCCAGCGGACCCGAACGAATGCCCGCACCCGGAAAGGGCCGCGGAAGACGGTGCCTGGTCGTGGCCGCAAACGCGGTGCGAAGAAGAAGTGATCCGGGGATAAATGGACAGGCGCTAGAGGTGCCTTGTCCATCCCCTCGGTATCTACTAACCAATGGTGCGGATGGTCCGTTAAGAATCAAAGAAGAGGGGCTTGCGGGGAGGGAAAGATCTTCCGGGGGTTGGGGCCGTGGACTGAAGGCTCCTGTCCCGGCCCCGAAAGCTGTTTTCTCCCCCTCCCCATGGCCCCCTGAGCTGTGGGGAGGAATCATCCGTTTCCAACTTGCCCTGAACCTGGACGAGCACCACTGGTTACCATGGGGTTGGCCACCTGGCCGGTGCTTTCAAGCAGAGGATACACCCTTTCATCCTCTCTTCAGCGCCTGAAAAGTCGAGCCGTCATGAGCAGAGTGCCCAAATAACCAGTCAAGGGACTCGTTTGCCCAAAGTTCAGGCACGAAATTCTTTGTGGATCTGCCCGGGAGGAGGCATCAATGGCGCGAGGTTCAAGGGGCGGTCGGAAAGCCCGAAAGAATGTCATCCGAGCACATGTTTATATCCATGCAACGTTCAACAACACAGTGGTAACCGTTACGGATCCCAACGGGGATACCCTGACATGGGCCAGTGGAGGGACCATTGGCTATAAGGGCTCGAAGAAGAGCACTCCCTATGCAGCGCGTCTGGCGGCCGAACAGGCAGCCCGAAAAGCGATGGATATGGGAGTTCGGGAGATCGATGTTTTTATCAATGGCCCGGGCCCTGGGCGGGAGGCGGCGCTGCGTGCTCTGCACGCCATGGGGCTTAAGATTCGGTCGATCACCGATGTCACGCCCATCCCTCATAACGGATGCAAGCCGCCTTCCAAGCGTCGAGTGTAGGCTGATCTTACCTTAATAGTTAGTAGACTTCTTACGTAATTGCGGTAAAGGGGCTTTTGGGGCCGGGCAGGCTGCCTCCGGTAGTCTGTTTATGCAACAAGCCTAATGACTGCGAGATTCCGCTCAGGAGGAACGGATGGCGCGTTATCTTGGACCAGTTTGTCGATTGTGTCGTCGAGAGGGCGAGAAGCTTTATCTGAAGGGGGAGCGTTGCTTTACGCCGAAGTGTGCAATTGAACGGCGAAATTATCCCCCCGGCCAGCATGGTCGGGAGTTGCAATTCCGCCGAAGCCGACCCTCGGATTATGGACTTCAGCTACGGGAGAAACAGAAACTGCGGCGGATCTACGGGGTGCTGGAACGCCAGTTCCGACATTATTTTGAAATCGCGCAGCGCGCCCGCGGGATGACCGGTGCTCTCTTGCTGATCCTGCTGGAGCGCCGCTTAGACAACGTGGTTTATCGTCTGGGATTCGCCAGCTCGCGAGCTCAGGCGCGGCAGCTGGTTCGCCATGGTCATTTCGAAGTCAACGGTCGCAAAGTCGATGTCCCATCCTATCAGGTAAAGCCAGGCGATGTCATCCGAGTGCGGGATAGCAGTCGGGAGAAGGAGTATTTCAAGGATCTCATGGAGGGCCTGGAAGGCCATCGCCCGCCGCCATGGCTGCAGCTAAATCCTCAGGATCTATCCGGTCAGGTGTTGCGCCTTCCTGTTCGCGAGGAAATCGATACGCGCGTGCAAGAACATCTCATCGTGGAGTTCTACTCGCGTTAATTGATAGATTGGATCTTGAACGAATTCTCCAGCCCCTTTATCCGGGAGTTTTCGAGGGGGGCTGCCTTACCTCTTCCCGGGTCGTTTTGCAGCCTAGGAGGGGGAATCGAAAGGAGAAAGACAGGTCCTGAATACAGGGCGCAGATCGCCAAGGCAGCAATCGAGCAGAAAAGAGTTCGGGTGGTAGGGATGTGTGTTGCTGCGCTTGGCTGTGCTCCTGGATCTCTGTGTGGACCAGTTCAATCGGCAAAGGAGGCTTTTGTGGCTGGTGTAGCGCTGGTTCTGCCGAAGGTGGAGGCTGAAATCCTTACACAGTCGTATGGGCGCTTTATCATCAGCCCGCTGGAGCCGGGCTATGGGGTGACTATCGGGAATGCTCTCCGACGGGTGCTGTTGAGCTCATTGCCGGGCGCCGCGGTCACCAGCATTCGGATCACCGATGTGCCCCATGAGTATTCAACGATCCCTGGTGTTCGGGAGGATGTGATTCAGATCATTTTGAACATCAAGCAGCTTCGGCTGAAGCTTTATGGGGATGGCCCGGCTCGTCTACAGCTGGAGGTGGCTGGTGAGGGCGTGGTCACGGCGGCGGATATCCAGTGCCCGCCCGAAGTAGAAATCGTGAACCCGGACCTCTATCTATTCACCGTGGATGATGATCGGACCCATATGGAGATCGAGATGACGGTAGAGCGCGGGCGAGGATATTCGCCAGCCGAAGATCGAGGCCGTTTGCCTATTGGGGAGATCCCCGTGGATGCGATCTTCAGCCCAATCCGGCGCTGTGCCTTTGAGATCGACCGGGCCCGCGTGGGGCAGCGAACCACATATGATCGGCTGGTGATGGAGATCTGGACGGATGGAACGATGGGGCCGAAAGACGCCCTGATCGAAGCGGCACGGTTGTTGATGCAGCACTTCTCTCTGATCTCTGAGTTTGTGGGGCCTGAAGAGGTGGAAGCACCACCACAGCCGGTGCGGGAGATGATCCCGCCTCAGGCTTATGAGACATCCTTGGAGAACCTGGAGCTGAGTGCACGGGTAATCAACCCGCTCCGGCGGGCTGGCATTACCACAGTGGGTCAGGTCCTGGAGCTGTTCTATCGGGGAGAGGAGGCATTGCTCTCCGTTCGCAATTTTGGGGCCAAGTCCCTTGAGGAATTGAAGGAACGTCTGATCGAGCGGGGCTTTGTGAGGCCTGAGGATCTGCCGCAGCCAGCGGAGGAGACGGAGGAGGCTTGACCCATGCGTCATCGAGTTGCCGGGAAGACATTGAGCCGAGATAAAGACCATCGGGAAGCCCTGGCCCGGAATCTGGCCACCCAACTCTTTCTGTATGGGGCGATCGAAACCACAGAGGCCAAGGCGGAGTTCGTCCAAGCTTACGCGGAGAAGTTGATCACCTTAGCCAAACGAGCGCTGGAGGATCCTTCGAAGCGGGTGGCTGCTCGGCGGTTGGCGGCGGCTCGCCTTTATGGCCGCGAGGTGATCAGGAAGCTTTTCGATGAGATCGCGCCGCGCTACAAGGACCGAAATGGGGGATACACCCGGATTTATAAGCTTGGATTCCGCCGGGGGGATGCGGCGCCGATGGCGCGTCTGGAGCTGGTTCAGGAGTAGCCTGGGGCCTTTGGGATCCTGGAGAGGGATGCTCCCGCTTTCCACAATCGGGACCACCTCATCCCTGTCTGTTCAGGACATAGGCCCTGACAGATACCTGGTTTCGATCCGCAAATCGCGAGGGGGTCTGATCAAGGGGCGTTAAGGGCAGGCCCCTTCTGTCATTTGAGGGTATATATGCATATCGCCATTAAATCCCGAATGACCCGCCCCTGCAACTCATTCGACTCATTCCGGGGGGTGGGGCCGGGCGGGCCGCCGAAGGTGGCCCCGCCCCAAAATACCTGGGATGTAGGGGGCGCTATCGCTTCAATCTGTGACTGGCTGAAACCGGGTATCTGTCAGGCATGGGCCAGGATGTTTTGGGGCGGGCTGCCTTCAGCAGCCTATCCCAAAAAGCTTCCTGTGGCGTGACTCAGAATGCGAATCTGGGCGGCCATCGCTTATGAAGGCACAGGGTATCGAGGGTTCCAGCGCCTGGCTCCTTCCTATGAACCGACCATCCAGGGCGTCCTGGAGGCGGCGCTCCATCGCCTGACCGGGGCCCCGGTTCGAGTGCGTGGAGCCGGTCGCACAGATGCTGGAGTCCATGCCTTAGGTCAGGTGATCGCTTTTGATATCTCCTGGCGGCATGCCCTGGAAGATCTACAACGGGCTCTGAATGCTCTCCTGCCGTTCGATATCGTGGTCTGGGCTCTGGGGGAGGCACCGTCGGATTTCCATCCGCGTCGGGAGGCTCAGACCCGTGTTTATCGCTATCTGATTTATAACGAGCCCTGGCGGGATCCATTTGGACGCATGCTGGCATGGCATGTGCCATGGCCACTCGACGTTGAGTCGATGGGTCAGGCAGCCGCCCAATGGATCGGACGTCATGATTTTGGGGCGTTTGGCCGTCCTCCCAGGGGGCAAAACACCGTGCGGGAGGTCCGAAGGACGGCCATTATGGCGGAAGGGAAGTGGGTGGCGTTTGAGATCGAGGCGGATGCGTTTCTCTACCATATGGTTCGCATCATGGCTGCAGTCCTGGTCGCCATCGGCCGGGGGGAGCGATCCCCGGAGGTGGCAGCTGTTTATCTGAGGCGCCCGGATGCCTATCCGGCCCATGCCCCCGCCCCGCCCTATGGTCTGTATTTTGTGGGGGCACGCTATGGTCGGATCTCCATCCCGCCGCCGCCTCAGTTCTTGATCGGTAGTCTTCAAGCTCTAAAAAACCGGTAGACTTCTTCTTTATCAAATCCCAGGCTGAGATAGAGGGGTGAAGGGCTTCATTGCATGACGGATCCTCTCATCTTTGGCCTGAATCTCTTTCTGTATGGGGGACAGCACACCTTCTCTGGACCTGCTGCTGGAAGAGCTGTGGGAGGAGAAGAGGATCGTTTTCCAGGGGTATGCCAGGGGGTTGAAGGCCCACGGCCTAGCCTTAAAACCATGATCATCATGGGAGGGAGAGCACCGTGAAGACCTATGTCACCAAGCCGGCCGATATTCGGGCGGAGTGGTGGATTGTAGATGCGACCAATCAGAACCTGGGGCGGCTGGCCAGCCGGATCGCCCAGATCCTTCGTGGCAAGCATAAGCCATCCTTTGATCCCTCGCAGGATTGCGGGGATTATGTGATTGTGATCAACGCCGCGAAGATGGCAATTCACCCTCGCCATCTGGAGCAGAAGGTTTACTACCGTTATAGCGGATACCCGGGTGGCCTGAGGGAGATCCCGCTCCGCCGGATGTTGCAGACCCATCCAGAACGAGTAATCCAGAAGGCGGTGTGGGGAATGTTGCCGAAGAACCGCCTGGGGCGGCATATATTGAAGAAACTGAAGGTCTACCCCGGGCCGGAGCATCCGCATCAGGCTCAACAGCCCAAACCACTTACACTGTAGGCGTATCCGGTTTACGCCTTCAGATTTTGAGTTTGGCGTATAGCGCGATGCGCGGCCTCTCCTCGTGGGAGAGAGCAAGGGTAAATTGGCGGTGGGACGGGCGGCGAAAGTTGCCTGCCCCACCATTCCTAAATCCCAAGCCAGCAATATGGAGGGAAAGGAGCACCTATGGCGGCTGTTGTGGAAGGGATCACCTTTGAGGCTTTTAAAAGCCGTCCTTATGTCGAGGGTGTAGGTCGACGTAAACGGGCTGTTGCCCGTGTCCGGTTATATACGGGTGGGAATGGGATTTTCATTGTAAATAACAAGCCGGTGCAGGATTACTTTGCCCGGGAGCAGGATCTCCACCATCTATTCGAGCCGCTCCGTTTGACCGGGATGGAAGGGAAGCTGGATATCACCGTGAAAGTGGAAGGGGGCGGCCTCACGGGCCAGGCCGGCGCGGTTCGCCTGGGACTGGCCCGCGCGCTGCTTCTGGTGGATCCGGGTTTACGTGCCCTGCTTAAACAGCATGGCATGCTGGCCCGCGATCCGCGCGAGAAGGAGCGCAAGAAGCCCGGACTCCGGGGTGCCCGTAAGGCGCCTCAGTCGCCCAAGCGCTGAAGGCCGCAGCCCCTCGACCCTGGGAAGAGGAAAGGAGCACGGCAGGAGGCTTTTGGGTTGGGAAGGTCGCCGAAGACAGCCCCCAACCCAAAAGATCCCGGCTCTTTAGGAACAGGAATTGCGCAGTTGACCTTCTCCTCCGGATTTTTGGGCTGGGCCAAGTACCTTCGGCGCCCGTCCCAGCCCAAAAATCCACGTTCTCAACCCCTCCTGCACAGAGAGCAGCTGTGTAAGTCCCGGGGAATTTGCAAGGAGGATCCCTCGGGGTTAGGCCGGGGCCTTCGGCCTAACCCCGAGGGAAAAACGGACACAACAAGCACTTTGTCCGGGGTCCGATTTAAGGGTTCAGGATCCGCTGAAGCTCGCGAAGGACCAGGGCTGGCCGTTCGTCTCGCAAAAGCGGCAATCGAATTCGGGTCCGCCGGATTTGATCCAGATCGATGGAGGCAAGGATCAGCGCCTCATCGAAATAAGGGCCCTGCACGACCAGATCCCCATTTGGATCGAAGATGGTTGATCCTCCCCAGAAATTCTGCCCATCCTCAAATCCGGCGCGGTTCACATGGATGACAAACACGGTAAAAAGGCTTGCATAAGCCTGGTTCACCAGCTCGACCCATCGCGCGCTGCCCAACTTCCCGGGGATCCCCAATCCTCGTCCCGGGCTCGCCGAGGTGAAAATCAGCACCTCGGCCCCATCCAGCCACAGGAGATAAGGCGGGCTGATATGCCAGAAGTCCTCACAGATCAATAATCCGAAGCGCCCGAAGCGGGTGTCGAAAGCCCGAACCTGATCTCCTGGAGCCATATCCCGACCCTCGTCGAACATCCCGTAGGTCGGAAGATATACCTTGCGATGCCGATGGACCAAGCGCCCCCCGGATAGATAAGCGCCCGCAGTGTAATAACGCCCCCTTTCATCGATCTCCACAAACCCGATGACCAGATCGGCCCGCAAGCTCGCTTCCAATAAAGGCTGGAGAATGGGATGGTCCGGTTCAGGACGGATGGCCACTTCGTATGTCAGGTCCTGAAGCACATACCCGGTAAGGGAAAGCTCAGGAAACACGATCAAATCAGCGCCCCGCCCCATCGCATCCTCGATGACCTCCAGATGTTTGCGGAGGTTGGTTTCCAGATCACCCAGCGTCGGATAAATCTGGGCCAGACCGATTTTCATCGTCTTCATTCGGGAACCTCCGGGTGCCAGACTCTGGATGAGCCGGATACATGATGTCTTTCTCTCAGCCTCTATCCTCTCCTTCACAGCCCCTGGGCTGCGGCGAGGAGAGGGGGAATTATGCAACGCCCCCTGGCGGGACAGGCTGAAAGTTGCGTTACGGGTTTTGTGAAATAATAACCTGAAAGGAAGGCCAACCGCCAGAGGCGGGCGGAAGGATCTATCCGGTTGTGAATGGGATGTGAATGGGAGAAGAGGCAACCCGCTTTCGACACGCGAAAGGTTGAGGAGGATCCGAGCGATGCGATTTCCGCTGCGATGGGTAGGGGTGATGCTTCTCGGGATGGCCGCCTGCACATCGGTGACGAAGCCCCCAAGGTTGATCGTCCTCTGGCATGCCCTGGATCCCGAACGGGGGATCGCCCTGGCCCGGCTGACAGAGGCCTATATGGCGGAGCACCCCGACAGCGCGATCTATATCGAGACGTTCCCCGGACCCCGGGAGCTGCTCAACCGGCTACAGCAGCCATCTGAGCGAGGACCGGATCTGGTCCTGATCCCCGCAGAGGCGGTGCCGGAGTTGTGGGGATCCGGACGGCTGATCCCGCTTCGCCGCTGGCTGGAGGATCCCCAGCAGGGGCTATCGGCTGAGGAGCGAGAAGATCTCCTGGCTCCCATGACGCCAGGATCTATCCCATTCCTTCGGGATGGGCTCATCGTGTATGCGGATGAGGATCGATTGCTGGAATCCGGTTTCGAGCAACCTCCGGTGGATTGGGTGGGGATCCGCCAGGTGTGCCTGCGGGGGGCGTTGGATCTGAATGGGGATGGACGGCCGGATACGGCGGGCTGGATCGCCCCGCGGGATGGGCATGTGCTCCAGAGCTGGCTGGCCCGCCGTTCC
>JAUQQB010000045.1 GCA_030550075.1 Chloroflexota bacterium
GCCCTTCCGCCGCTTCGCGGGAGCTCCAAACGGAATGTGGCCCGGCTGAATAGTTACCAAAATTTTAGGCTGGGGGGGCCCCCTTCAGCGGCCCCCCAACCCAAAAGCCTCCAAAGAGCAACACGGGTCTTGTAAGGGCAGGTCCTATGCTTGCCCCAGATGGAAGGCCACCACAGGGCGGGCCCAGCGCCATGGGCTCATAGTCCGGAGTGCTCCTCGCGTTCCGTTTCAAAAGATTCCTCAGGCACCACGCCGAGCCGTAGGAGGGTTGCGCGCACCTGAGCCCAGCCAGCTGGATGAATGATAGCGGCTATCGGCGAGAGCACATCCCGCACATGCCGGCGGGCCTCAGTGGCCAGCAACTGGCGCAGCAGCTCGGGATCGTTCACGCGCAACACCAGCGCTTGTTCCACCGTAGCCTCTGTTCCCCGGCTGGCCCAGCGTGTCAGGGCGCGGCTCAGGGCCTCCGGTGGGGTCAGATCGTAGCGCCGGAAGAAGTCCAGGATCCGTTCCGGGCCGATGTTCTGCACCCGTGCCCGGGCCAGGGAGCGGGCGGTGATCCGATAGTGATAAACCTCTCCCGAAGCGATCCAATCGGCGATCCGGGCGATCTGAAAGCGCTCATACCGGCGGGCGGCCCCGACCTCGATGGCTCCATCCTCCAGCAGGACAAATCGGGTGTCCCCATCTGGAGGCGGATCCCCCTTTCCCAGGTAAGCAGCCCCGAAGGGCGAAAGCCGGATCCGATCCGGTTCTCCCAGATCCACCACTCCCAGCCAGTGGAGCGGCCCGCTCAGCAGATAGCGCAGGAGGGCGCCTTCCACTCGATCCCAGTTTTTAAACCCTCGTAGATAATCTCCTGTCTCCGCATCCCGGATATACCAGGTGGAGAACTCCGCCTCGGTCCGCTGGAAAGTCGGATTCTTCGCTTTGATCTCACCGATGAGCTCGGGGATCGCATACCAGGAGGCTGGATCCAGCTGGGCCAGGAGCTGCAGCAGGGTCTGACGTGGCAGTCGGGGATCGTTTTGCCAGGAGCCGGTGGGCTCCGGTCGTAAGGTGGGCACATGGAAGAGATCGTTCCATATCACATTGTCCCGCCAGGCCTCGAGGAGGGCGCGCAATTGCTCCATCAGCGGGGCCTGGAGCCAGCGCGTGGTGACTTCCGGATCCAGGCGCAGGAAGTCCCGGCGGGCCTGAATCATCTGGAGGGTTCCGGCCAGATGCCAGAGCAAGGACCAGCGCTCCCGCTGAGGCCAGCGCAGTTGCCGGCGCAGGATCGGAAATTGCGCCCACAGCTCCTCTGGCGTCATAGCCGCTGGGGGCGCTTCGTTATGCACAACGCTCAACAGGGTGCAGAAATCATCCGCCGGCGTTGTCCCCACCCGTCGGATTCGGGCTGGAGCTGGAGTGGTGGGGAGAGCCCCCAACGTCTGGAGGCGGGGCACTTCCTCCATAGCGGGCAGGCCCAGCAGCAGCTCATCTGGAATGAACGCCACCTCCTCAAAGCCGGCCGGATGCTCCACAAATCCCAGGAAGATCCATCCCCGAAACCAGAGGGCCTCCGTCGGCCCCGTGGGTCGTTCCCAGAGGCGTTCACTCTCCAGGCGGGCAGCTCCCACCCGACGGATCTCTCCAAAGCGTCGCTGGAACGTGGCGGAAGGCATGGCCCCTCCCGCCATGATTAAGGTTCGAAGGGCTTCCTGCTCCTCCGGCCCTAGCCGGGCCCAGTGCGCGCCCTGGCGTTCCGGATCCATCATCACCGGCAATAACCGGGCGATCAGCGCCTCACGGGAGAGATTCTGGGGATCCACCTCCCAGAAGCGCGCGATTACCCGCAGATGCGCTGGATCCACTTCGCTCAGGCTTTGTCGAAGCGAGCGGACGGGCATACGAGAACCTCCTCCATGTCACTCATTAATATATCGCAACTTGCCATGTTGGACTTTGGATAGATTCGCCGATCCTTCCATCCGGGGCTTTTTGGGGATAGGCGGGGCCGCTCCACGGGCCGTAGAGAGGATTGATTCTCCTCGTCCGGGAAGGCTGCTCAGGCAGCAACTTGCGTTAAAATAAACGCGATTGGTTCTATGGGTGATCACCCCATACAGTGGCAATGATTTTTTTCTGCAGAATTTCCGTAGATGTGGGCCGCCGGAGGAGGCCCATATCTTACTCTCCTCGCAGCCTTGCAGGCCGTGGGGGGAGAGGAGAAAGTTTATTTTTAGGGCTGGGCCGGGCGCTGGAGGCCCCCGGCCCAGCCCTAAAAACAGAGTGGAGAATGAACTACGCCATTTCCTTCAAGGGGGGATCATGGAGGCTCTGGAGCATCAACTGGTGTTGTTCCTTCAAAATTTGTTCCAATGGATGGGATGGGGAGGCGTGGTCATCATCATGGCACTCGAGAGCGCCAACATTCCCATCCCCAGTGAGGTCACCATGCCTCTGGCGGGCTGGATGCTGATCCAGGCCCGAGGGGGGACGCTTCTTCAGGCAGCTCTGGAGGGTGGATTCTACGGGGGACTGGGTTGCACGCTGGGCTCCCTGCTCTCCTATGGGCTGGGCTATTACGGCGGCAGACCTTTCCTCTTCCGATATGGACGCTATCTCTTAATCAGCCCACGCGATCTGGAGGCCGCGGACCGGTGGTTCGCTCGCTGGGGGATGTGGGCCACTTTTCTTTCCCGCCTGCTCCCAATTGTGCGCACCTTTATTTCGTTTCCTGCGGGCGTCACGCGTATTCCGGTTTTCCCTTTTGCAACACTGAGCTTTGTTGGCTCCTTTGTCTGGTGCGCGGGCCTGGCGGTGGGGGGTTACCTGTTCGGCCAGCACTGGGAGGAGCTGCGCCGGATCATGCGTCCCTTCGATATCCCGATCGCCCTCCTCCTATTCGGTGGATTCGTTTATTATCTCTATCGACATATCCGCCATGCCCGGGAAGGATACGAGGCGTTCATCCCGGCTATTGGAGATGCGGATCCTCCGGAAAGTAGCTCATAAAGACAGAGGGGCAGCGGCTGCACCGCTGCCCCTCTGTCTTAGGGCTGGGGGCTATCCCCGTCGGCCCATCCAGCCGATCGATCCCCGGTTCGGATCCGCAAATCGCAAGGGGGTCTGATCGATGGGCATCGAGAGCAGACCTCAGAGGCAGGTTTTAGGGTTCTTTTGTCAGAATTTGGTAAATAAAGACAATGATGGCTATAATTTAGAAAATTGCCGATTTCCGAGGCCTTTTAGGGGCGAGCGGGCCGCTAAAAGCAGCCCGCTCGCCCCCTAGAGCTTTTGGCTCTTTGGGGATTTGCGGAGTGATGATCTGCTGCTATATGGGCCTCGCTGAGTGAGACACCCCGGAAATTCCCCGAGAGTTGATCTTTCTTCCCCCTTCTTGTGACCCCTCGGGTCGAAAGGAGAGAGAGAAAGGAGGGCCTTGCTCTATCCAAGCGTTCGCCAAACTGATCTTATTGCCCACCCCCATAGGGGATGGAGCCTTCTATCCCCCTTGTTGCGGCCCGAAGAGCTGCGGGAAAGGATCAGGGATTTCCCTGCAATCTTTCCACTTCAATTCCTGTAAGCATCCAGTGATCTCAAAACGGCCCTTCACGCTTCCTCTTGAGATCCTCTGGATTCGCCGGATTGGAATGGGCTCTCATTCTTTCTGAAAGGAGGGGAGATGTCTTTCCACCAGCCGGATCTTGAGTCTCGGGGGTCTCAGGATTTTCAGGTGTTGCATGGCCAGGCGACTCAGCGTGCGGATCCGCTTCTCGACGATCTCCTCCTCGAATTGAACGCCTGGCTGGGCTTTGCTCGCGCCTGCGCCCACAGCGCTCGGGTCCAGGCCGTTCTGCTGGACCTTCAAGGGGATCTGCAGCGAATGAGGGAACCATCCCCCCCTTCGCGGGCCCAGGATCTCTCATCGTTTGTGGCGGAACGCATGCGCTGGCTGGAGGAAATGCGGGAAGCACTGGAACATGAACGGCCTTATCGGGGATCCCATGAATTTCCTGGCGATACGGTAAGCGGGGCCATCCTGGATCTCCTGTCGGTTATGACCCGAAGAATGGGTCAGGAGCTCCAAAAGGAGAAGACGCAGGCAGGCCCAACGGTTCGGGAGTATCTGAAGCGATTACCTACGTTGCTGTTCACTCTCGCTCGATACGAGGAAGCGCAGGCGAATCCCCGTCGTTGATTGACGGCCTGAAACTCCGAGGCTGGAGTGGCTGATCGCAGGGGCGAGGCATGCCTCGCCCCTGCGATCAGCGGTTCGCTCATGGAAACAAGTGGGCTCGTAAGACACTTTTGGCCTATGCGGTCACAGAGGCCGATGGAGAAGGGATCATGACCGCGTGGCGGAGGACCGGGCGGAATTTATAGCCGTAAGCGATCACGCCGCGCTCTCCTTGTCGGTGCAGGACGCGGGTGACCATCTCCACCGGCATCCCGATACAGGCCTCCTCTGGCCCCACATCGGTGAGCATCGCGGAGATCAGCGGGCCTTCTTCCAATTTGATCAATGCCACGATGTAAGGGGCTTGCTCTTCGTATCCCGCCGGCGGCTCATAGACCACCGTGTAGGAATACACTTCCCCGCGGCCCGAGAGCGGATACGGCGTGCGCGCCGGCCGCTGGCACTCCGGGCAGATATCCCGGGGCGGGAACAGATGGGCGCCGCACCCCTCGCAGATTTCCCCCTCCAGACGATACCGTTGGGATCGCCCGCGCCATGCACGCGCTGGATGCATTGGAACCTCCTTCTCGTAAAGATCAGTGATCGTGCTTCTCTTGCCAATCTATGCCGTGAGTTCCAATGAGAGTTGCGCGACGAGCCTCTGTCGGCGGAGTGGATGGAACTCCTCCTTCCTTCCCTCCGGTCTTTGAGGCCGGTAGAGGAAGAAAGAGACTACAAGGCCGTCCGAATGGTCCTCAAGCCATGGCTTCTAAGATGTGTGTGATCACCGTCGCTCCAGTTCCTCCAATGTTCTGGGTCATCCCCAAGTGGGCATATGGGACTTGGTTAGGCCCGGCCTGGCCACGCAGCTGCAGAACCGCCTCCACCACCTGATAGATCCCGGTGGCTCCGACCGGGTGCCCTCGGGCCTTCAGCCCGCCCATGGTCGCGATGGGGAACCGGCCGTCCCGGAAGATCGCTCCCTCCAGGGCCATCGCTACCCCTCGCCCTCGCGGCGCGAAGCCGCTCGCCTCCAGGGAGAGGGCCGCCATGATCGTGAACGCATCGTGTAGCTCGAAGAAATCGATGTCCTCCGAGCGAACCTCCGCCTGCTGGAAGGCCCGATAGGCCGAGAGGGCCACCGCCTCCAGCCAGAGGGGATCCCGGCGATCGTGCAGGGCCACTGTATCCGTGGCCACGGCGGATGCCCGGATGCGGACCGGTCGCTCCTGGAACGCCCGGGCCTGATCCGCCGGGCACAGGATCACCGCCGCCGCCCCATCGCAAACGGGCGAGGCGTCCAGGAGCGTGATCGGATCCGCGATCATCCGGGCCGAGGCGAAGGCTTCCTCGGTGATCGGAAACCGCAGCATCGCATAGGGGTTATTCACAGCGTTGCGATGTGCATTGATGGAAAAGGGTGCGAAGTCCTCCCGTCGGTAGCCGTATTCGTGCATGTAGCGGCGCATCAACAGGGCGTTAAGGGCAGTGAAGGTCATCCCATGGACCGCCTCGCATTCGGCATCCGCTGCGGTGGCCAGGGCGGCGGTGATTGCTTCCCCGGAGGCGTCCGTCATTTTCTCCACCCCGACCACCGCCACGAAGTCCGCCAGACCGCCGGCGACCATGGCGTAGCCGATGCGTAGCGCGGCGGCGCCAGAAGCGCACGCCGCCTCAACCTTGACGGCCTCCACGCCGTGCATCCCGGCGAAATCGGCCACCAGCGCCCCCAGGTGCTCCTGGGCCTCCACCTGTCCCGAGAGCATATTCCCCACATACAGGGCGTCCAGCCGTTCCACCCCGGCATCCCGCAGAGCCGCCTCCAGCGCCTCCAGCGCCAGCTCGCGCAACCCTTTCTCCCAGTGCTCCCCTACAGGGGTTTGACCAACTCCGATGATGGCCACTTCCCGCATCGTCCCTCCTCATGCCTCCGTGTCCAGAACGATCTTTCCCCGATAACGGGCATACGTGGCGTAATCGATCACCACGCGACGAGCGATATAATCCCGGGTTCGAGGCGCCCGATCCCGCCGTTCCAGGATGGCCTCGGTGACCACCAGGGAGAAAGCGTCGGATCCGGCACCGGAGCCGAAGGACACGGCGAGGATCCGATCGCCCGGCCGGGCTTCATCCAGGATGGCGGTCAGCCCGATCAGGCAGGACCCCGCATAGGTGTTGCCGATCTCGTCCACCAGGAGCCCTGCCCGGATCTGCTCCGGCCGGAATCCGAGCATCCTCGCCGCCTTCTGAGGGAACTTCACATTCGGCTGGTGGAACACGGCATACGTGTAATCCTCCGGTCGGGTTCCCAGCGCCTCCATCAGCCGCCGGGCGGCTTCCACAATATGGTGGAAATAAGCCGGCTCCCCGGTGAAACGGCCGCCGTGCTCCGGATACCGCGCGTGGGCCCGACGCCAGAAATCCGGCGTGTCCGTGACATAAGAAAGCGAGCCCTCAAAGATCGCGAGGCTCTCCTCAGCCGGGCCGATGATGAAGGCGGCCCCGCCGGCCCCGGCAGTATATTCCAGGGCATCGCCGGGCCGGCCCTGGGCCGTATCCATCCCGATGGCCATGGCATAATCGGCCATCCCGGATCCCACCAGGCCGATCGCGGCCTGCATGGCCTCCGTGCCCGCTTTGCAGGCGAACTCCCAATCGCCCGCCTGGACATAGGGCGTCGCCCCGATCGCCTCCGCGACGATGGTGGCACTGGGTTTCACCGCGTATGGGTGGGACTCGCTGCCCACCCATACCGCCCGCAGACGGTTCGGAGCGATCCCGGCGCGGGCCAGGGCGTTCCGGGCGGCCTCAATCGACATCGTCACCACATCCTCATCCGGTCCCGGCACGGCTTTTTCCCGGACCGGCGGCGGCTCCACTCCCCCGGTCCACAGGCGGGAGATCTCAGTGCCCGGCAGGCGATAGCGAGGGACGTAAGCGCCATAGCCCACGATCCCCACCGGCCGGGCCGGCTTCAGCAGCATGTGGCCGTTTTCCTGCATGCAGAACCTCCAGTTCGTCCTTCGCCAGGTGTTAAGATGATCTCCTGCGTTTTTTCGCAGGGCATGGGCCGTCGAAGGCGGTCCACACCCTGCGAACTGGGCTTTGGGCAAAACAGGCTGGGCGGCTGGTTGTCTGGATCTCCCCGGATGGGAAATGAGCCTCCGCACACTTCGCGAGCGCTTATTTTTCCCACCCCATTGCCCGTCGCAGTTGATGAAGATGCGCCACGTGATCCCGTTCGTGCCACGCTGCCCGGCGTAACACTTTGCGCGGGGACCAGAACTCCCCAACCACGCCGACGACGATCGATTGTCCCACCCAATCCTGAAGGGCCTGTTCCAGAGCCCGGCGCACCTGTTCCAGATGTGCCCAGATTTCCGCGGGGGGATCTTTCACGGCGCGCCCCAGCCGGCTGAGATACCCGTTCTCGCCGTGAGCGACATGGCGCAGCACGCCGCGCATGGACCACCGCTGGCCCGGCAGCACCGCGTCCAGAACGGGGTCCGGCAGGCCTTCCACCGCTGCCCGAAGATCCGCCCGCGAGGCGGCGAGGACCTGAAGGCCGAACTCCACATCTTCCTCCGTCAGCGGCCGCCAGTCATCCAGGAACCAGGCGTTCACCTCATAGGGGCCGCCCCGCTCAAAGCGTTCATTGATCGTGTAGACCTCAAAGATCTCCACCACTCGGAAATCCTCCGGAACCCCGGGCCCTGCGACAGGGATCCCATGCGCGCCCAGCCAGGCGAAATAATCCCGGATCGCCTCAGGGATCCGGTCCAGAACCTCTCGCTCGGTGTGGCCGAAGGCGAAGCACCCCGGGTAATCCAGAACCCAGGCGATGTGCCCGCCTTCCGCGCCCCGTTCCAGGCCCACCCGGTAGGTCATCCGTGTTCTCCCCGTTGAGGCTCTTCGGTCGCAGATCCACGAAGCTCCCGCAGGAGCTCCCGGGCCCGGGCCAGGCGGATGTTCCGCTCTGCGACCAGCCGCTCGGCGATCCGATCGGTTTCCTCGCCCGTTGCCCCTGCGGCCATGGCGATCTGACGCGCGTGCAGCGTCATATGTCCGCGTTGAATCCCCTCGGTGGCCAGGGCCCGCAGGGCGGCCAGGTTCTGGGCCAGGCCCACAGCGGCCATCATCTCCGCCAGCTCGCGCGCCGAGGACACCCCCAGGATCTTCAGGGCCACCCGGGCCAGCGGGTGGGCCTGGGTGGCTCCCCCCACGATCCCCACCGCCAGCGGCAGCTCGATCCGCCCACACAGGGCTCCCTTTTCATCCCGCCACCAGCGGGTGAGGGGCCGGTAGCGACCATCCCGGGCTGCATACGCGTGGGCGCCCGCTTCGATGGCCCGCCAGTCATTACCGGTGGCCAGGGCCACGGCATCGATGCCGTTCATGATTCCCTTGTTATGCGTCGCCGCCCGATAGGGATCCACCTCGGCCAGCGCCTGGGCCTCCAGGATCCCCTGGATCACCATATCGCCGGGGAAATCCGGCGTCTCCAGGGCCTCCGGGGGGATCTGAACCTCGGCCCAGGCCCGTCGACGGTCCGCCAGGTTCGAAAGGATCCGCAGGACCACCCGCCCCCCGGTGATCCTGGCGATCAGAGGGGCCACCGCCTCGCAGACCGTGTTCACCGCATTGGCCCCCATGGCGTCCCGGACATCGTAGAACAGATACACGACCAGCATGGGCCCGACCGGAGTGTCCGGGAACGGAACGACTTCCAGCCCCCGGAAGCCGCCGCCCCGGGCCACAATGGAGGGCGTGGCGGCTTCGGCCACGGCCCGGATGGCCTCGATCTGACCCTCGAGCGCCCGGGCGGCCGCGGAGAGATCCGGGAGGTCCACCACCTGGATCTGCCCCCGCATAATGGGTTCCTCGCTTTTCGCGAAGAACCCCCCGCCCGCCCGGGCTAGGCGGGCGGCATGAGACAGGGCCGCCACCACGGAGGGTTCCTCGATGACCATCGGGATCAGGACCTCCCGGCCGTTAATCAGGAAGTTCACCGCCACCGCAAAGGGCAGCGCGAACCGGCCGATCACATTTTCCACCATGTGGTCTGCTTCTTCTAATGTTAGACCCCCGTTGGTCAGCAATATCTGCTCTTCGGGGGTCAGGCCGGCCTGTTCGGCCACCCAGCGGGCGCGTTCTTCCAGCGGCAGTTGATAGAAGCCCGGATAACGAGATGTGCGACCGGACATAACACTGTTCATTCTAAAGGTGATGAGCTGTCAAAATCTGTCATGATCTATCCGCAGTTGCAACCCGGGAGGGTGAGCTGCGTTCCGATGGTGGGGATCGGACCTTTGGGGATTGGGCAGGCGGGCACGACAGGGGGGACCCGTGTCGAAGCGGAGCTGAATTTTCCTGGGGTAGTGAGAGGCCGCCTGAAGCGGCCCCTTCCCCGATCTTCTCTGGATAAAGGCTATCGGCGGGCGGTCTCCCCCTCTGGGGGGTTGCGAAAAGCCGGGTCGTTTTTTGAGCCAGAGCGCATGGGGGGCTGTCGAGCGGGCCATCCCGCTCGATCCACACCAGGGGAAATTGCCCAATGGTGTAAGTCCGAAAAGGAGACCTGGGGCACGGAGCCCCCATTGTTTACTTCTGGTTACGTTGTGTGTGGGGGGGCTTTTGGGAGGGTGTGGGCAAGCTGGCGGAGAAGCCCAGCAGTGCCCCCAGGATCACGGCCGCCACGGCTTCCCATGCAGGAAGGGGGATCCCGGAAACCAGGGAGAACAGCCAGGCGACAATCAGCCCCAGGATCGCGCCGCTGAGGATCAACAACGGGCGAATCCATGGAGCGCGAGCGGTTTCCGACGTCGGTTCCGATGGTTGAGTCATCGTCGGATCCTGCTGAAGATCAAGGGGATTCCCCTGGGTCCCTTCGAGGAGAGCAAAGGCAGAAGTCCTCAACAAAAAACGGTGTGGGGAAGCCCCCACACCGCGAGGACCCCTCGCGAACCATTCATGGAGTCATGGAGTACCGTCCCTCCGTGGCGCCCCCGGCGCGACTCGAACGCGCAACCACTGGATCCGAAGTCCAGCGCTCTATCCAGTTGAGCTACGGGGGCCCTTTCAGGGAGGGCGACGGGGTTCGAACCCGCGACCTCCTGATCCACAGTCAGGCGCTCTCACCGCTGAGCTACGCCCTCCACGCATTTTTAATTCTACCGCATTCTTCTCCCGATCGCAATCCACCCCACCTCAGGTTTGAACACGAGTTGGGATATAGGGCTGGCAGGGGTATCCTCACCCCACCTCCAGCGATGGCACCGCGATCTTCCTCCCCTCTTCAGACCAAAGGGTTAGGGGGGAGAAGGGGTGGCCTGAAGGGCCAGGGGAGGGATGAGGAACCCCCTGTCCGAACTTGTGTCTGAACCCGAGACCTGACCATGCCTTCGGATCCAGGTTGAATGGATTTGATCAGGAGGCAGTCCGCCCTTAGCGCTGATGGAAAAGCAGCCTTCCCGGGTGCTTCGTACCAGACGTCTGCAAAGGCGGACACCTCCTTCGGAAGACGGCCTGCGCCGTCTCTGAGTTGAAGGCCTAAAAGGACGACTTCAGTTAGCACTCGGATTGAGTTATGATAGTTGCCTGTAGACGCGAATTTGGAGCCCATCCCATGGATCACAGAAAGCAAGTGCAGGAGTTCTTCTCCCGTTATGCCCCAGCCTACACGGTCAGCCCCTCCCACCGGGCTGGCGAGGATTTGCGACGGCTGGCAGCGTCCTTAGCTCTGAATGGCCGGGGGCGGCTCCTCGATGTCGCAACCGGCAGTGGCCATACCGCCTTCGCTCTGGCGCCGCTGGTGGAGGAGGTGGTGGGGCTGGATCTCACCCCGGCGATGGGGGCCGAGTTCATCCGTCAGGCTCAGGATCGGGGTTTCTCGCATGTCCGGTTCGTGCTCGGTGCGGTCGAAGCCCTCCCCTTTCCCGATGGCGCTTTCGATTGGGTCACGTGCCGTCGGGCGGCCCATCATTTCCCTAACCTTCCTCAGGCGCTGGCCGAGATGAAACGAGTCCTGGTGCCCGGCGGACGACTCGGTATTGTGGATATGATCGCACCAGCGGACCCGGAGGCGGCGCGCTTCTCGAACGAGCTGGAGCGGATTCGGGATCCTTCCCATCAATGGGTGTATGATCTGGCGGAGTGGCGGGACCAGATTCAAAGGATCGGTATGCAGATGATCATCTGTGAGGTGGTTGAGGAGATCCTGCCCTGGGAGCAGTGGTGGTTCCCAGTTCCTCTGGATAGCCCCGCGGCAGCCCAGGCCCTCGCCTACGCCGTTCAGGCCGGCCCAGAGGCGGAGGAAGTTCTCCTCCGGCGCCCGGAGGGGTTCGCGATCCGAAAGCGGCGAGGGATCCTGGTGGCGGCTCGCGAGTCATCATTCAAGGAGCAGACCCTTCCCCACTCGCCCTTCGTGCCAGGTTGATCTGTTGTCCAGTGGGAGTTCAGGTTTCCATGAGCTACCTGGTGGTCATCCCCACTTACAATGAACGGGAAAACATTGAGGCGCTGATCCGGGCGTTGCTCTCGCTTCCCCTTCCCTTAGAGGTGGTGGTGGTGGACGATCATTCCCCGGATGGAACGGGGGAGCTGGTGGCGGCGATGGCGGCGACGGACCCGCGCATCCACGTCATTCACCGGCCGGCCAAGCTGGGGCTGGGGACAGCCTATGGGGCCGGGTTCCGGTTTGGGCTGGCCCGGGGCTACGAACGGATCCTGACGATGGATGCAGATTTCTCCCACAATCCGGCGTATGTGCCAGCCCTGATCGAGCGGAGCCGGGAGGCGGACGTGGTCATCGGCTCCCGGTATGTTCCAGGCGGGGAGGCGGTGGACAGCCCCTGGTATCGGCGGCTGTTGAGTTGGGGGGCCAACCGGTTTGCGCGGACGATGCTGGGGCTGGCCCCGCGGGATGTGACCGCAGGCTTTCGGTGCTATCGTCCGCGGGTTTTGAAGGAGATTGCACCGGAGACAATTCGGGCGGAGGGGTATGCGTTTCTAATTGAGATGACATATCGAGCGCAGCGGGCGGGCTTTCGGATCGCTGAAGTGCCTATCCGCTTCAAAGACCGTCGCTACGGACGATCAAAGGTATCCCGACGGGAGATTGCACGGGCGGTGTGGACGGTCCTCCGGCTTTCATGGGACCGAGTAAGAGCTTAGTGAGAAATATGGAAGCTGAGGTAACTATTCAGCCGTTCTCCCGCAATGCCTATACGGATAGAGGCGGTTTCCTCCTGGGGGCTTTTGGGGCCGAGCCGCGCGCCTTCG
>JAUQQB010000524.1 GCA_030550075.1 Chloroflexota bacterium
CGTGTTCCGGCGATCGGGACTCCTCTTTTCGATCTCCCTGGCTTTTGGAGAAGCGGGTGGGGAGCCGGTGGTGCGGCTGATCGCTCAGCCGATCCATCCCTCTCCATATCCGGTATGGCCGGTTTACTCGCCAGAGCGGCCGGAGGAACCGATTTGGCCAGAGAAGGTGTTCTTCCTGCCGCGGCCGGGGATATTGCTGCCCAGCGCGCGAGGGCATCTGATGCTCTGGCAGGAGCATGGGGTACTGTATATGTTGATCATCGAACACGACCCCCATCGAGAGATGACTATCGCTCTCGCCCAATCTCTACAACGAATCCACCCGTGAAAGGAGGTGAGGTATGACAACCG
Organism: Chloroflexota bacterium; assembly: GCA_030550075.1. GTDB lineage: Bacteria > Chloroflexota > Anaerolineae > Thermoflexales > Thermoflexaceae > Thermoflexus. The sequence goes on from JAUQQB010000524.1 coordinate 352, forward strand.
CATATGTTTATGCTTCAGTATAGTGTATTACATCCAGCCATTATCTATGCGCAGATTTGTGCCTATGTGATGGCTGTTCTGCCTCTAACATTTCTTCCTATACTGGAACTTAAATTATATAAATTATATCGGCATGTTTCGAATGCTAATGGTCAAAATTTTCCTTAAGTGGAGGCCTCAGCGAAGGGCAGTTGCAGGTGGGTGGCTTATGGAAACCAGAGGTCCAGGCCCTACTGGACCGCGTCTGATTGAGAGGCGGCGGTTTCCCTCGCCCGATCCTTGGAACGATTCCACCCGTGAAAGGAGGCTGACATGCCTTACGCTTATGTGTATGCACCATTCTCTGGGTCAATTTCAGGATTAAATAATTATTGTGGATGTGTTGGAGGTAGCGGCCCCCATTCTTTGTGCACACAAAATTGTAATTGCTTTCAATCATGTAATGGATGGTCCTCTCCTGTGGACATCCGCACATCAGGCACCACTCCGCGGATTTTCCTCTATCGGAGTTCAGGAATTCTCAGTGTGCGCACTTGCTTGAATTTTTCCTGCTGCAATGGGAGCACTGATAATTACGGTCGTGTGGTGATCGTTGAGCTCTTTGCTCAGTATAATGCGCAGTGCCCGATTGGAGCGATTAAATTTGGCCATGTAGGTTCTCCCAAAGTGACACATGGCCAGGTCTACAATCTGGCACCTGGGGCGGTCTTGGAGATTGGGATTGTTTTGCCCACACCCCAGCCGCCTCGAGCCTGTTATAGTGGGCCACATGTGCATATGGAACGAATTGGAGGAGAGACGATTGCTCCAGGATGCTGTGGCCCTGTCACGGAAGGAACAACGCCCATTTATCGCTGGTATTATCAGTGCCTCTAGAATCGGATCTGACTGGTTCTCCGTGGGAGGAGAGATGATAAAGCGCGAAGGATGGCTGAGTCGAGGGATGGTAAGCATTCTGATTGGGGTGATGGCTGCGTGTGGAGTCCGGTCGGGTCCTCTTCCGATCGCTTCTCCTTCCCCCGGTGGTCCGCTTGCGAAGCCCTCTCCCCCCATTTCCTCCAGGATAGCTTCTTCCCCCACTCCGGTCTCCCCCGCCTGCCGGCTGGGAGAGATGGCCGTTGAATCCCTCGGCCCCGTAGATCCTTCCGGCTGGCGCTGGGAGGCGCTGCCCCTCCAGGGAGCCTCCTTGCGCCGCCTGGTGCCTGCCGGAAACTACCCCCTGGTCCCCGACGGGCGCTCGGTGGAAGGCCGCTTCTTGGATCTGTGGGCGGCCGCGTGGTCGGGTCAAAGCTGCCGCTCCCTTCGACTGACGGTGGATCTGGAGGGGGAGGGCCATCGTCAGTGGCCGGAAACGTTCTCCTTCTGTTTCGCGCCGGGTTATCTCCGCTGGTATCCTCCGCGGAGTCACCCTATCCGATCGCTGGAGGGGCAATGGGTGGCCGCGACCGAGGAGGGGCGGGTGGTCGCCTGGAGGCCCGGGGAGCCCGTCGAGGATCTGCAGGCCCCCAGGCCGATGATCTGGGCTGGATGGGGGGATGAAGGGTTCCTGATCGCCCTGGACCGGGAAGGTCAGGTATGGCGCGGAGCGGCTGAGAGCAGGCGGTGGGAGCTGGTGCGCGATCCGGAGGGGCAACCTCTGCGGGCCGGTCAGATCGCGGTGGGCTCCGGGAGCCCCTGGGCGGTAGCGATGCAGTTCCAACCGGGCCTTCCGCCTCAGCCGACCCCCACGCCCCGGCCGTTGCAGGCGGAGCCATCCGGGCGAACCCCACGGCCGGCAGGGCGAACCCCGGCGGCCCCTCCTCCGGATGTTCCGGAGAAGGTGACGCTCTGGCGGGTGCCGTTCCGCTGGGGGGTGCCGGCGGAAGGGCCTGCGCGCTATGAACGGGTGGTCATCGGCAGTGATATGCCGCGACGGGGGCCCGGGCTGGTTCAAGGCGGGCGCTGGCTGCTGGACGATTTCCCGATCGCCTTCCCGGGCACTCCCTTCGGGACCCTGGGGTGGATGGTGGAAG
>JAUQQB010000525.1 GCA_030550075.1 Chloroflexota bacterium
AGAAACCCGTGTGAAACACCCATTCCATATGGCGTGGCGTGAGAATGGCGGAATCGTTACCCCAACTCGCCATAAAACCGAGAAATGTACCTATCCTGATCCCTTCCTTGCTCAATCTGGCCATTCGGGGCAAAATGAATTATGGGGAACCCCAGAGTTTGGAGATGAGCTATGACGGCAGAGGCGCGGAAACAATGGCGGGAGGAAGCGCGGGCCCATGCCCGGGCGGCAAGCCGGGAGTTCCGCGAAGCCCTGAAAGCGATGCTCCCCGAGCGCTTCTGGCAGCACCTGAAGGCTGCTCGTCGGGAGACGTTGCTTTCTGTGCGAACTGTTCTGGATGGTTTGCTGGAGGAGGAAACTTCCTCTACGGGCATGGGGCGCTCGGAAAGCTGATCGCTCCGGATTTGGAGGACGACCCCAGATCCTGGGGCATAGACAAGGCCTATGCCCAGGATCTGGGGTGCCTTCGTTAAAAACGGCGTGGCCACGGGCGCAGCCCCCAGAGCATCCAGAGCCCGGCGATCCCCCCCAGGATCCCGGCAAGAAGCTCTTCCCCGCTCATCCACAGGAATAGGGCGAGGATCCACCAGGCCAGCCCGGTGATCTGCCACACCAGCCGTCGGAACCCCTCGGCGATCCATACCATAGTCTCCCGGGCCTCCGGGAAGGTCACCTGCCATCGGATCTCCCCGGCCAGGGAGCGCTCCAGGAAACGCCCCAGATCCCGTGGGATCCGCACCAGCTGGCGCAGGACCTCCAGGGCCAGCTCGGAGAGGGCAGGCTGTTCCTCCTCTAACAGCCGCCGGGCGAAAGGCTCGGCTTCCACAAAGACATTGAAACCCGGATCCAGGCGGGTGACCAGCCCGGCGAGGATCCCCAGGGTTCGCCCCAGGAGCAGGAATTCCTGGGGGATCTGAAATGGGAACCTCAGAAGCAGCTCGCGAAACTCCAGGAACAGCGCCTCCGCCTCCGCGAGGGACCATTCCCGCAATTGGGCCATGGAAAGGCCCCAGATACGACTCAACAGACGCTCCACGGCAACCGTCAGCTGCTCCAGATCGGCCTCGGGCAGCAGAAACCCCAGCGCATCCATCGCCTGGACGATCCGTCGCGCGTCCCGGGTTCCCAGGCCGATCGCCGCCTCCCGGAGCCATCGCCGGGCCTCCGGCGAGATCTGCCCCACCATTCCGAAGTCCACAAACGTCAACCGGAAGGGTCGCCCGCCTTCGGATGGGACTTCACCATCCAGAGGTTCCACGAAGAGGTTGCCAGGATGGGGGTCCGCGTGGAAGAAGCCCTCATAAAAGACCTGTCGCAGATAGGCCTGATACAGCCGCCGGGCGACGGCTGCGCGCGGGATGCCCGCGTGATCGATGGCGGCGAGATCGGTGATCTTGATGGCCGTGACATCCTCCAGGACCAGCACGCGCCGTCGGGTGTGGGACCAGAACGGGCGGGGGATGCGGATGCCGGGATCGTCGGCGAAGTTGCGTGCGAATTGCTCCGCATGGCGAGCCTCGGCGATGTAGTCCAGCTCCATCGCCAGGGTTCGCGCGAACTCCCGGAGCAGGCGATCGAGATGGACCCGACGGCGCAACGGCGGATAGAGGGAAAGGATGCGCACCACCGCCGTCAGCGCCGTCAGGTCCGCGGCGAGCAGCCGCTCGATCCCCGGTCGCTGTACCTTCACCATCACCGGGGTCCCATCCGGCAGCCAGGCCCGATGCACCTGCCCCAGCGAAGCTCCTGCGGTGGCCACCGGGTCAAAAGCCTGAAAGGCGCTCTCCAAAGGCTGTCCCAGTTCGGCCTCGATCAGGGGCCGAATCCGTTCAAAAGGCTCAGCCGGCACCTCGTCCTGGAGCTGAGCGAGCTCCTCGGTGATGAAATCGGGCAGGAGATCCACGCGGGCGCTCAGGAACTGACCCAGCTTGATGAGGGCCCCTCCCAGGGCGGTGGCCAGCTCCCGGAACGCAGCGGCCCAGGCGCGGTAGCGCTGAGGCGCTGTGGCCCGAACCCACTGGGGGCGAAAACGTCGGAGGATGAGCTCCCATGCCAGGATGTGAAGCAGCAATCGCAGGGAAAACCCCAGGACTTTCAGAAAGCGAAGGATGGCCATTGCCCGCTTCGCCTCCTATCCTGATTGAGGGTGTTTGAAAACGCGCATGTCCGCACAGCCCGATAGAAGCGATCCGTGCATTATCATAAAGATGCGTGTCATTCCTTCCTGGAGAGCGTAGGCCAGGAGATGCTCCATGTCAAAGGGAAGCGTGAAGGGCCGCGTCTATGAGCCTCGTCTTTATCTGAAGCCAGGGCATGATCGCCCGGTCCGTCGACATCATCCCTGGGTATTCTCCGG
>JAUQQB010000526.1 GCA_030550075.1 Chloroflexota bacterium
GGAGAAAAATCCTTGCCCCATGGGAAACGAACTGCGTAAGTCCTATATAACCTGAACGGGCCATCCCTCTCGCGCGGGGATTTGAAGGGACGGGCGAGATTGCCGAAGACAGCCCACTCCCCCATGCTCATGATTCGTGAATGTTTTCGTCTTCCACCAATCCGCCCAGGATAGCCTTGCGCACTGCGGCCGCGCGGGTGTGAACGCCCAGCTTGCTCAGGATGCTGTCCACCTGTTTCTTGACGGTATTCGGGGAGACCACCAGCCGCTCCGCGATCTCCCGGTTCGTTAGCCCGTGGGCCATCCAGCGCAACACCTCCTGCTCCCGGGGCGTCAAGGAGGCCAGAGCCGCCTGGTCTTTCGGCGAAAGGGCCCCTGTCGGGCGCGGCGCTGAAGGCCCCGGCCGGCTGCTCAGGGCCTGTTGGACGAACTGAAGAAAGGTCCGTCGGTTAAACGCAGCCTTGTCGAAGAAGGCCAAAACCCCCAGGCTCTGATAGGCCATTTCCACCTCATCCACAGAGGCGGTGGCGCTCACCGCAATCGTTGGCAGCCCCCGCCGTCGGGCGACATGCAGTAGCCGGAGGCCATCCCGGTTTCCAAAGGGATTCATCGAGCTGGCCAATTGCAAATCGACGATCAGCATCGCAAAGGCCTCCCGCTCGAGCCAGGCCAGCGCCTCCGCATAGGAGGGCGCGGTCTCGCACGAGAGGCCCAACTCCGCCAGGAGCTCCTGATAGAGGTCCTGCCAGCCCGGATCATCCTCCACCACCAGCACCCGCGGACCTGGGGGGGAGGTTCGCTGCCGGGAGGTAGGAAGGGCTGCTTGGGAGCGGCTGGCTGACGTCCGCTCCTGCTGGAGCAGGCGGGCGACGACTTCCATAAAAGCCCGACGCTGGAACGTTTCCTTCCTCAGGAAATCGGCCGCCCGATGGCGGGTCAGCGCCTCCACAGCCATTTCCACCGTTGCATAGCCCGTTAACGCGATAGCGGGGATCGGCGGTTCATGGGCCGCCAGGGCGTCCAGCACCTGAAAGCCGCCCCGATTGCGGTGATCCCCTGGATCCAGGGAGATATCCACCACCGCCAGGGCATAGGTTCGTTCGCGCAGCATCGCCAGGGCTGCTCGCGCATCGGCGGCGCTGTCTACGGCAAGGCCCAGATCCTCGAACACCTCCGCGAGCAGTTGCCGCCAGGCCGGATCGTCTTCCACAATCAGCACTCGTTTTCCAGTAGAAAAAATCGCTGGAAGGGATATGCTCATCCTGATCCTCTCCTTCGGTTAGGAGATGAGCGAAATAAAGCCGGCTGCGCAGATCCTATCCCGGACGATCAGAAGCCCGGGGCAACCGCACGTGGAAGGCAGTGCCCTGGCCGGGGGCACTTTCCACCCGGATCTCCCCGCCGAACCGCTGGACCAGCATCTTGACCCACCACAGGCCAAAGCCCAGTTTCTTCGGCGATCGCTTGGTGGAGAAATCGAGTTCGAAGATGCGATCCTGCAGCTCCGAGGGGATCCCCGGCCCGTTGTCCCGCACGGTAAGGATCACTTCCTCCGGCCCGGCGACGCCTTCCACCCGGATCCACCCGCTTTCCCCCAGCGCCTCCACCGCGTTTTCCAGAAGGTTAAAGAACACCAGGGCCAGCTGAGGCTCCCCGGCCATCACGGGAGGAAGATCCTCCAGCCCCACCGTCTCCAGACGGATGCCAGGCGGGATTCGGAGGTCCCGCAGGGCCATCTCCAGACAGGGAAGGGGGGAGATCGGGCGGGGGGCCATCGGCCGCAGGTAAACCATCGCTTCCCGGACAGCATCCAGGGCGGCCCGGGCCCGGCTTTCAATCTCCTGGAACACCGAGGCCAGGTAGGGATCCTGGAAGAGATCTGGCCGCTTCTCCTGGAGCCCTTCCAGGCGGACCGGGATCAGGCCGATGTGGTTGTTCAGACGATGGAGGAGGTTGGCGGCGATATCGCCGACCGCGGCGAAGGCTTCGGTGATCGCCTGGCGCTCGCGGGCCGCCTGGAGGGCCTGGACGTGCTCGGCCAGCTGAACAGCCAGGGCCGCGTGATTGGCCAGAATGATCAGCAATCGCTGGTCCCGCTCCGTGAAGGTGCGGGGTCGGGAAGAATGAACCACAAAGACGCCGCAGACGGCCCCATTCGGATCCAGCATGGGGACCGCCAGGGCCCATCCGCCCGACTCAAAGGAAAGGGGCCGGCGGGATCGGCTGACCGCGTCCGCCAGCCCGGCGGTTCCGGCCATCGCGGGGTGGGTGGCGAAGGCCAGGCTCGGTGGCCCGGCGGGCGGGATCAACCAGATGGCCCCGTCGGAAGCCTGGATCAGCTCGCAGGCCAG
>JAUQQB010000527.1 GCA_030550075.1 Chloroflexota bacterium
TTCAGGCGATCGCCCGCGCCGATCGTCCCTGCCGAGCCCATGGCCGAGACGAAGGCAGCGACCCGACCGTTCCCGATTCCCTGCTGGTGGAGCTGGGCCGCCAGTTCGACAATGGTGTTCCCGGTCACATCATAGTGGAAACGATAGTTTCCGAGCTCACTGAACTGGTTCAGGATGCGCACCCGCGGGTCGGCAGCCGTCAGCTCCTTGCACTTATCGTAGATCTCCTTCACATTGCTTTCGGAACCAGGGGTTTTGATCACCCGGGCGCCGTAAGCGGCGATGCGCTCGAACCGCTCCCGGCTCATCCCCTCGGGGAGGATCACGATCCCCTCAAACCCCATCCGCCCTCCCACCCAGGCCCCGCCGATCCCATAGTTCCCGGTCGAGGGCCAGACCAGGATATGGTCCCCCGGCCGCAGGCCCTCCAGGAGCACCTTCTCCATCAGGATCGAGTAAGCCGCTCCCACCTTGTGGGAGCCTGTAGGGAAGTCCTTGGAATACAGGACCACGATGGGCGCCTCCACTCCGGTGAGCGCGGAGGGCAGGACCTCATAATAAATTCGGCCGGCTGGATCGCGCCAGGTGAGGTTGAAGAGGTTGTAAGGATCCAGGGGGTCGCGTTCCCGGGCCTCGAGGGCCCGTGCCCGCACCTCCGCCGGCTGACGCGATGGATCCCGCATCTCCTCAAAGGTGGGGCCGAAGAAAGGCAGGCGCATCGGGAACCTCCGATATGAATTAGGATTTTGGGGTCACGCCCCAGGTAGGATTTTGGGGTCACGCCCCAGGGGTTTTGGGGCGGGACGGCCCGCCCAGCCCCAAGCTCTTTACTCTTCCTTCCTCAAGCCGTGGTGAATAGGAAGGAACGCTCCAACAGCAAGCTGCGTTATCATAATAGCATCCTGCGTGTGAGATGACCGATGGATGTCCAGAAGGAGGTCTTTGAAATGGGTGCTCCCCTGGCTGATGGAATCCAGGTGACTCCCGCGATTCAGGCCCGGGACGACCGCTGGAGGGGCCGGCTCCAGCCGGCTCAGGGGTCGATCCCGGAGCGCATCGGCCGATGGCTTCTGCGCGAGTGGCTCTGGGTCTTCCTGATCGGCTATGGCCTTTTCGTGGGCCTCCCCTGGCTCGCGCCGGTGCTCATGCGCCTGGGATGGGAGATGCCAGCCCGCGGGCTTTACGAACTCTACAGCCTCTTCTGCCATCAGCTGCCCCAGCGTTCCCTTTTCCTCTTCGGGCTCAAGCCGATGTATTCGCTCAGCGAGATCCGGCAGGTCTGGCCTTATGAAGATCCCCTGCAGCTGCGGGCGTTCATCGGTAACCCAACCTTCGGATATAAGGTCGCCTGGTCTGACCGCATGATCTCGATGTATACCAGCCTCTGGGCGGCGGCTTTCCTCTACGGCTTAAGTGGTCGTCGCTGGCGGCCGCTTCCTGTGGGAGTTTTCTTCCTGCTGGCCCTCCCCATGGCCCTGGATGGCACCACGCATTTCATCAACGACCTCCTCTACGGGATCGGAGAGCGCGGCTTTCGCTATGATAACGCCTGGCTCGCGGTGCTGACATGGGGACGACTGCCCTCGTGGTTCTACGTCGGAGATGCCCTGGGTTCCTTCAACTCATGGATGCGATGGATCACCGGTGTGCTCTTCGGGGCCGGGTTGGGAGGCCTGGCGTTGCCTTATGTGGAAGCGGCCATCCGGGCTACCCTGGAAGAACAGGACCGGCATCCCCCTGGCCTACCGATCCGATAACGCGCGTGGCGAACTTCCCCATGGAGGAGTTCAGGATGTCCCACAAAGTGCCTTCCTCGCGAGCGCTGTTGCGGGTTCTGACCGTGGGCCCGATTGCTACCAATTGCTACATTGTCGCCTGCCTACAAACCCGGGAGGGGCTGATTATCGATCCGGGCTGGGATCCGGATCAAATCCTTGCCATGGTCCACGCTCTAGAGCTGAAGGTGCGCTACGTAGTCAACACCCATGCCCACTGGGATCACATCGGCGCCAACGGGGCGGTGGTTTCAGCTACCGGCGCCCCGCTGGCGCTGCATCCCGCGGATCTTCCGCTCCTGCAGGCCAAAGGCGGCGCGGACTGGTGGGGGATCCCGATGCCCCCCAGTCCCTCTCCGGATCTGGAGCTCCAGGATGGCGATGTTCTCGAAGTGGGGACGTTGCGCTTTCAGGTGCTGTTCACGCCGGGGCATACGCCAGGGCATATCTCACTTTACGAGCCGGAAGCCGGCGTAGTGTTCGACGGCGACGTCCTCTTCGCCCGGGGCATCGGCCGCACGGATTTGCCGGGAGGGGATTATGAAACCCTGATGCACAGCATCCGGGAGAA
>JAUQQB010000528.1 GCA_030550075.1 Chloroflexota bacterium
GGAGAACGCTGGCTGCGCGGGCTGCAAGAGGGGAAAATCTACGGAACCCGTTGCCCCCGTTGTCGATATACTTACGTTCCGGCGCGACGGTTCTGCGAGCGCTGCCTGGGTGAGCTGAGCGAGGATGCGTGGATAGAGGTCGCTCCCCAGGGGACGCTGATTTCATGGACCCGCGTGCATGTGGCTCCCAATGGGGCTCCTCTGGTTCCCCCACGGACCATTGGTCTGATTCGCCTGGACGGTGCCGATGCGGTTCTGGTGCATGAGCTGATCGGCGATGGGGAATGGGCAAGCGGCATGCGGGTGGAGGCCGTCTTTCGGCCGCCCACCGAGCGGGTGGGCAGCATCCGGGATCTACTCGGGTTCCGCCGGCTCTGATACAGATTGTGATTATATTCACAATATGGACTTGCCGGGAATCGGGAGACCTCCTATAATAGGGGCAACCTCTTCGTTGGTAGCAGGGTGCGAAGCGAAGGGAAGGACCCGTTATCAACGCCCTTGGGGGAAATGAGCCCCCATGGGCCCTGCGATGAACGAGGGACTTCTCCGGCCGGGATCCGGGCCGGGGCTGGAAATCGGGAGTTTCCAGATTCCTGAGAGGGAGGGGTCAGCCGCCAGAGCCTGATCTCCCCTCCCTCAATCGAGGAGAAGGTAGGGATGGAGCACCACCCCTCGGTTCGGAAATCCTCCCGTTCCGGGAGGATATGGGGACGCCTGCTGCGGACCCCTTCCGCCCGTGATGGGCAAGACCCCTGGTCGATCCAGATCAGGGGCATCGCCCAGCTTCCTGAACGACTCAGAGGGTTGCAGGATCTGGTTCGGAGAGCCCAGGCGTTCAGCGTCGCGCTGTGGGCCCATTACAGTGTGCACATCGGCCTGGTGCTGGTGGTAGGATTGCTCTATCTGGCCCTCGCCCAGAGCCGGACAGCTCCAGCATGGCTTCTCCAGCCGGTTCAGCTTCCGGAGATCTCCCGAGATGAGCCAGCTTCCCCGGAAGTTTTGCAGGCGCTCCTCCGTCGCTCCGCCTACCTGGGTGGAACCCGCCGGAACGGCCCGGCATGGCTGATCCGCCAGGTGGATCTGCACACGGAGATCCCGGAGCGGCCCCGACGGGGGATCATTACCTACACGGTTCAGCCCGGCGATACCCTCTTCGGGATCGCTGAGAAGTTCAAATTGCGCCCTGAGACCATCCTCTGGGCAAACTATGAGGTTCTTCAGGATGATCCCCACCTGCTGGATATCGGCCAGGTTCTGAACATCCCACCGGTGGATGGGGTCCTGCATACCGTGAAAGAAGGGGAAAACCTGGAGGAAATCGCGAAGAAATACAATGTGACCCCGGAGGCCATCCGCAACGCCGAGTGGAACGGCCTGATGGAGGGGGGCGAGCCCCAGGTCGGCCAGGTTCTGATCGTCCCGGGTGGCTCGCGGCCCTTTGCCGGCTGGACCCCTCCGCAGCGGTCTTATGTGGTCATCGCGGGGGGTAAGCGGATGCCGGCGGGGGCCTGCCCCAGTGTGCAGGTCGCCCCACTGGGAACGGGAAGCTTCGTCTGGCCGGTGAACAGCCGCTGGCGCTCGGGCTATGATTTCACCGCTTACCATCCGGGCGTGGACTTTGCAGGGCGGCTCGGGGACCCGGTGTATGCCGCCGATGCGGGCACGGTTGTCTATGCGGGCTGGAGCACGGTCGGCTACGGCAACCTGATTGTCCTGGATCACGGGAACGGATATCAAACTTATTACGCGCATCTCAGTGCGATCTTTGTGGGTTGTGGGCAGCAGGTGGCCAAAGGAGCCACCATCGGGCTGGTGGGTTCGACCGGGCGGTCCACCGGGCCTCACCTGCACTTCGAGATCCGGGGCCCGGGCGGGTTTGTGAACCCCTGGCAGGCGCTCCCATAGCTATGGGAGACGTGAATCTCGCGAGAGGCACCGCGCGGGCTCGCGCCAGAGGGACCTGAGCCTTGTGGGGAAGCAGGGGTGGGGGCTCGGGAGGGCCAATGGGTTGCACAGGATGGGCAAGCTCCCCTTGCCTGGTCAGCAGGGTAATCCGGGGCAGGCAGCGCGGAAGCCTGCCCCGGGCTATTTCATGGGGCTTTGAGGAGAGCCCTCGTGGAGAAGGATATCGGCCCTTTCTCCGTCACAAGAGCGCAGGGAGAGATGCAATTGATCCGCGAATGGGATTATGATAGAACCCGGTGATCCCAAACGGAGCGTTTTCGATGCCCATTGAGCTCACCGGGGCGATCGTAGGGGTTGGGATTCTGGCAGCGCTGGGGGCCTACTTTCTGGGGATCGCGGCGGCATACCCGCGGCTGAGCGCCGCCCGGCGG
>JAUQQB010000046.1 GCA_030550075.1 Chloroflexota bacterium
ATGGACGGGATAGCGAATCCAAGCGCCTTGGCGTGAAGCGGTTCGACGGACAGTTCGTGCGGGCCGGAAACATCCTGGTCCGCCAGTGCGGCACCCGGATCTACCCCGGCAAGAATGTGGGGATGGGCCGGGATTACACGCTCTTTGCCCTGATCGATGGGTATGTGCGTTTCGAGTTCATGCGCGGCGGCCAAAAACGGGTGAGCGTGTATCCTGAGCCGGTTCGCCCAAACGACGCGTCGCAAAACGGAGGTGATGCATGAAGTCGGGAATCCATCCCACATGGTATCCCAACGCCCAGGTGATCTGTGCCTGTGGCAACACCTGGACCACCGGCGCAACGGTCCCGGTGATCCGGACGGATGTGTGCTCGAAATGCCATCCTTTCTTTACCGGGGAGCAGCGGATCGTCGATAAGGAAGGCCAAGTGGATCGCTTCATGCGGCGCCTGAGCGCCCGCGATGAGACTTATCTGAAGGCACGATCGGAGCGGGCACAGCATCGCAAGCGGAAACAGACTGTGATTGAAGTTGTCGAGGAGCCCGAGGAGGTCCTCGAGACCCTGGAGGAAAGCGAGAGCGAATAAAGCAATGCGGGCGGGTCCGATGGGCCCGCTCGCATTGTTTTTCATCGCGCAAACTTCCACCGGAGGAAAGAGACACCCCATCCCGTCTCTGAAAACCGGAGGCCATGGATCCAGGAGGGAGGCGGCATGGACTCCACGCGGACAGGCTGGGTGGAAGTGATCTGCGGTTGCATGTTCAGCGGCAAAACCGAGGAGCTGATCCGCCGGCTCCGCCGTGCCCAGATTGCCCGCCAGCAAGTTCAGGTGTTCAAACCCCTTATCGACACCCGCTATGGAACGGAAAGAGTCCGCTCCCATAACGGCATGGACATTGAAGCTATCCCCGTTCCCCACGCCCGAGCGATCATGGAACACCTTCATCCCGGGACCACCGTGGTGGGGATCGATGAGGCTCAGTTCTTTGATTGGGAAATCGCTGATGTGGTCCAGGAGCTGGCAGAGCGGGGAATTCGTGTCATTGTGGCCGGCCTGGATATGGATTTCCGGGGCGAGCCCTTCGGGCCGATGCCGCTTTTAATGGCCCAGGCTGAGCAGGTGGATAAGCTCCATGCGATCTGTGTGGTATGCGGGGCGCCTGCCACGCGGACCCAGCGGCTCATCAATGGGCGGCCCGCTCGCTACGATGATCCGGTGATCCTGGTCGGGGGAAGCGAAACCTATGAAGCTCGTTGCCGCCGCTGTCATGTGGTTCCCCGGAATTAGAGAAGAAGCTGGCTCGTGCTGAAACGTGGCGCTCTCGACCTGCTGTTACCTCACGTTCGAAGGAGCGCCCGGCTGGAGGTTGGGATGGAGGAGACCCTGGTGGAAGCCCCTTCACAATGGGGATGTGAGCATCTGATCGAACGGGTTCTGATCCCCTCCGATGTGTTGCAACGCCGAATCGCCGAACTGGGAAAACAGATCTCGCGAGATTACGCCGGCAAAGATCTGGTGCTGGTTTGTGTGCTGAAGGGCGGGGTGATGTTCCTCACGGATCTTATGCGCCATATCACCGTTCCCCACGAGATCGACTTCATGGCCATCACCAGCTATGGGGCAGGCGCCCGTCAATCCACAGGGGTCGTGCGCATCTTGATGGATCTTCAGACGAACATCGAGGGGCGTCACGTTCTGATCGTAGAAGATATCGTTGACAGCGGTCGAACGCTGGATCACATCCTGCGGCTGCTCTGGACCCGCAACCCGGCCACCTTGCGGGTCTGCGCGTTGCTGGATAAGAAAGCCCGGCGGGAGATCGACGTTCCTCTTGATTATGTCGGCTTCCAGATCCCCAATGCCTTTGTCTTCGGCTATGGCCTGGATCTGGATGAGAAGTTCCGCAATCTTCCCTTTGTCGCCGTGCTGAAGACCGAAGCTCTGGAAGCCATAGGGGGCATAGAAGATTCCTCGTCCATCGATTAGAATTAGGAGTTACGCAGTTGAAAGCTCTAAAGGTGGGACGGAATGGCCCCCCCAAATCCTTTTGGGGGCGGAGCGGGGCGCCTTCGGCGCCCCGCTGTTCGTAGTCGGGCACGAAACGAAGCGGAGGGCCCGTTGAAGAGAGCATCTGAGAATTCAACTTCACCCGACCATCTCAAGCGCAGGCGAGTGGGACCAGCCCCGAATCACCCACAAACCCCTATCCGGCATTCGCGGATTCGTGCTCCATTCGTGGACGGCATTTTTTCCCTCAGGCAAATTTTCAGACACGCTCTAAGGGTTCTACCCCATCAGGTGAAATCAATGCTGGAGGAATCCCCCACATTGAACCGCCGGAACCGCCCGCCCACATACGCGTCACGCCCGATCAGGGACTGCTCCAGGATGGCGTTCACGATCCGCGCCCCGCTGTCCACAATGGAATCGCGAATGATGGCGTTTTCGATGAAGCATCCATCTGCGATGGTTGCGTAAGGGCCGATCACCGCGTGCCGCACATGCGCGCTGGGAGAGATGAAGACAGGCGGAATCATCACCACGCTCTCCCGCTGAGCCTCCCGGGAATTGTCATGGCCATGGGAAAGGAGATAGCGATTGGTCTCTAACACCGCCTCCGGCGTCCCGCAATCTACCCATACATTCACCTCTCGAACCCGCAGGCGCTGGCCGTGCTCCAGGAAGATATTCAGCGCATCGGTCAGGAAATACTCGCCTCGCGTGCGAATGCCGCGGGCCATCAGCTCCTCACAGGCCTTGACCAGCAGAGGGCCGTTGCGGATGTAATACATCCCAATCACCGCGAGGCGGTTCTCCAGGCCGGCCGGCTTCTCCACGAATCGGGTTACATAGCCCCGCGCGTCCAGCTCCACTACGCCGAACCGGCGGGGATCCTCGACTTCTTTCACAAAGGCGATCCCATCCGCATCCGGGGAATCCAGGTCCTGGAGATCCGCCTCGAAGAGGGTGTCCGCGAAGATGATCACAATCGGGCCATCAATGTAGTCGCGGGCCAGCCAGAGGGCATGGGCCTGTCCGAGAAGCTCCTTCTGTTCCACATAGCGAGCGGGCAACCGGTACGTGCTGTCTACATAATGCTGGATCTGCTCGCCCAGATAGCCCACAATGAAGATGTATTCCTCCGGATTCAGAGCAACCAGTTTCTCCAGGATATAGCCCAAGAAGGGTTTGCCGGCGACGTTAATTAATGGTTTCGGTTTGCTGTAAGTATGAGGACGTAGCCGGGTTCCAAACCCGGCCACCGGAATCACTGCTTTCATGATGTCGCCTCCTCACTACGAGGTTTCGCTCTCGCGGGGCTCTCCGTTAGCATTATAACCCGGGCGGTTGCCGTCAGGGGCTGTCTTTCCCTCCTTGGAACTTTCGCAGGGTGTGGGCCGCCTTCAGTAGCCCACACCCTGCGGAAAATATATAGCGACTACCCAAAGCACTGAAAGCCTTCCAGAAGCAGAGACGGCGAGTTGAGTTATAATAGCTTCGGCATCCCGGCGGGAGGTGAACCCCATGCGCCCGAAGCGCGAGACCTATACCGTGGAGATCGCGGGGCTGGTTCGGCATCTTCCGTTATTTGAGATTGCCCCGGGTGTGCGCATCGCGATCTTCAACATGCTGGGGGATACCGAAGTGGTCCTGGCGGCGGCTAAAGAGCTCGCCAGGCGGATTCCTAAGGAGGCGGAGGTCATTGTCACTCCGGAGGCCAAGGCCATCCCCCTGGCTTATCAGCTTTCTGTTGAAACCGGCTTGCCTTACGCGATCCTTCGCAAGAGCTATAAGCCCTACATGGGCGAAGCGTTGAGCGCGGAGACCCTTTCGATCACTACGGGGCAGCCTCAGACCCTCTATCTGGACGAGAAAGATATCGAACTGGTCCGCGGTCGGAAGGTGGTGCTGGTGGACGATGTGATCTCCACCGGGTCGACGCTGCAGGCGATGCGCCTGTTAATGAACAAAGCCGGCGCCATCGTGATCGCGGAAGCGGCCGTGTTTACGGAAGGCGAGCGAGCCAAGTGGCGTCATATCATCTCCCTGGGGCATCTTCCCATTTTCACGAACAACACAAGGAAGGAATAGCACTGCTGCGGCTGATCTTCCGAATGAGGATGGGGCATTTTAGGGGT
The DNA here is from genome assembly GCA_030550075.1 of Chloroflexota bacterium. Lineage (GTDB taxonomy): Bacteria > Chloroflexota > Anaerolineae > Thermoflexales > Thermoflexaceae > Thermoflexus. The sequence goes on from JAUQQB010000046.1 coordinate 4,141, forward strand.
CTGGAGGTCGCGGCTTCGACGTGGCCTCCAGTCCCCTGAGTTTCAGGCGCTCGCAGCGTTCCCCCTTTGAGGGCTTTTAGAGGCTGGGTGGCTGCCTTTGACGGCCCACCGCTCCTTTTCTCTTCCTTCCCGCAGCCCTTCGGGCCGTAGGAGGAAGAGAAAGGGGGAAGGCGCTTGCTTCGCAGGAGCATCGGTCAAACGAGTTCCTGGTTCATTGAACTTCCCCTGGTCGGAGGGAACGATGCTGTTCATCCGTTATCCCTATGTGCGATGGTTCATGGCCCTCCTGGCGTTAATCTGGCTGGGGCTCTGGATTGGGCTTCGGCTCCAGGGGCCTGCCCGGATCGGCGTCATCCTGGCCCTGGTGATGACTGTCCTGGCATGGATCAACCCTCCAGGGGTTTATTCATGGCTGATCACCCCTACCTGTCCTCAGTGCGGGGGTCGGCTTCGCTGGTCAGTGATCCAGCCAGACGATCACGATCCTTATGCGGAGGAAATCCGGGTCGCCTGCGCCCGCTGCAATTGGAGCCAAACGGAGTTCCGGAACCTGGTAGGGCCGCTCACTGCGGGGCCGACCTATTCGGAGTGAGCTTCAGAACATGGCTTTCCCCTCGTCCCATGCCATTTTAAATCAGGGCGGGTCGCAAAGCGGATCCGCCCTGATTTCTTCCCGCGGCCGAGAGAAAGCCAGCAGCATCCAGCCCATTGTCAAAACCCTCGCCCCAGGCCAGCGGCCCCTGGAGGCCTGAATGGCTCTGGTCGAGCTCGGCCTGATCTTCGTCGGACTGGCCCTGCTCCATCGCACGGCCTACAATCTGGGATTCTCCCCCATTCCTTTTATTCTGCTGGCTGGACTGGCCTTCGGCGAAGGCGGCATTGCCCCCCTGCGCTTCAGTGAATCCTTTGTGCAGGTCACCGCTGAGATTGGAGCGCTGCTTCTGCTTTTCATGCTGGGGCTGGAATATAGCGGGCAGGAACTTCGGGAGGCGCTTCAGACGCATCTTCCAGACGGCCTGGTGGATGTCTTGCTGAACTTCCTGCCGGGTTTCCTGCTGGCTCTGGGGATAGGGTGGGGCCTGCCCCTGGCTCTGTTGATGGGCGGGGCCACCCTGATCACTTCTTCCGGGATCCTCGCCCATCTGATCACCGAGCTGAAGCTGGAGGAGCTTCCAGAGGCCCGTATCGCGGTCTCGATTTCGATCCTCGAAGATCTGCTGATCGCGCTTCTGCTCCCCCCTGCCGCCGCCTTGCTCTTCCACGCTGGATCCCCCGCGGCTGGCTCCATGCTTCTGACCGCGCTCTTATCCCTCGGCGCGCTGTGGACGGCCATCCGCTTCGGTCAGGCCCTCAGCCGCGCGGTGGATCACGCAAGCGATGAGATTCTGCTGCTCTCCCTGTTTGGGCTGGTGCTGCTGGCCGGAGGAGTCGCGACCCTGTTGCAGATCCCGGCAGCCATCAGCGGCTTCCTGCTGGGAATCGCCATCTCCGATCCGGTGAAAGAGCGCGCGCGGCGATTGATCGGGCCGGTTCGGGACCTGTCCGCAACTGTTTTCTTCCTTACCCTGGGCCTGCGTCTGGACCCGGGGCTCCTGCCGCCCGTGCTGCCTCTCGCGGGAGGTCTGATGCTGATCACCGGACTGACCAAATGGCTCACCGGGTGGTGGGCCGCTCGACGACAGCGCCTCGGCCGATGGGCTCGCTGGCGGACGGGAGCTCTAATGGTGGCCCGGGGGGAGCTCTCAGGGGTGATCGCGGGCCTCGTGCTTCAGGCGATGCCTTCCGCCCCTTTTGTTCCTCTAATGGCCGCTTATGTGCTGCTCAGCGCGATCGTTGGGCCCTTGCTGGTTCACCTCGTGTCGAAAGCGAAACTGTAAGGGTGAAAGACAGGTTACGTAACGCCAACTAATCGATCGCAGGGGCACTGCTCTCAGTGTCCTGCCTGCCATATTTGGCTCAGCCACTGAATGAGAGACTCGAAGGAGATCGGACTGTGCCGGATGTCGGGATCATCCCAGCTTCAGGTCTGTGATACATCCTTCCAGCCATTGGCCTCCAAAAATTCCTGGACTGTGTTAAACGCGTTAAAGAAAAGGGGCGTTCCGGCAAAGGAGAGAGGAGAGACCGGGCCATGGGTCATAAAGGAATACTCCCGGGAGCCCGGATCAAAGGCCGAGTGTGGATCCCGGAATAACTGGTAGAGGTCCAGAGCCTTGCCACGGCCTCCGACTAGTTCGCTTAACGCACGGAACTCCTGTCCCATCCCCAGGCCGAATCCGAAGAAGAAGATACGCAGTTGATCAATGATGCCCCGATGCAGACTGGAAAGGGTCTGGCTGATGAACATCCAGCCCACGCCGTATTTACGGGTTGTGCGAGCCGAGTCAATCAACAGGTCCCGAATCGCCTTCTTTTCTGGATTTTCGGGATCTTCCCGCGGAGCCAAGCGATGGGCTTCGTCCATCAGAACCAGTGTGTTGAGACTTCGGCTCTCCCGGTATGCAGCTTCCGCTGCCCGTTGGATCCCTTCCAGCAGTCGCTTGACCACCAGCGCCTGAATCGTCTCAGTCCAGAAGATCGCCGGTTCTTTCTCTTCAGTTCCACCCACACCTCCAAATAGGGGAAGCCCCGCCAGGTCGCCACTTATCTGCTTCATCTGCTCGCTGGAGAGGTCAATCACCATCAAAGGCCGAGCTTCCTTTTGTGGAGTCAGTAGCCGATATAGCAGACCATCTACCTTGTGGGCATCTTTTCGGTCTTCGCAGAACAGCCAAGCCACAGGTCTCCAGTATCGCGCATAGAATTCCTCGCGCTTAGCGGCGCGGTACATGGACTGAAAGCGCTCTCGCGATGCTTCAGAACGGTAGAACACCATCTGGACCTGTTCATTCCCCAGCAGGCTCCATGCAATGTTAAAAGCGCTGAGCGTGTGGAGATTGGACAAACTAACACCTTGCCGCTGGAGTCGGTCGGCCAGAGCCCTGCACGCCAGTTCACGATTCTCACCTTTCGGAACGCTCAGCTGCTCAAAGAACGGGGATTCGTAGAGAATCTGCGCGAAAAGCTCCCAACGATCCAGCACCAAATCCCTCACGCCCACCACCTGGAACGGCTTACGCAAGCGCTCCAGCACCCCTTTCATCGGAAGCCGGAACGCTCCGGTGGGTTCCCCTCGCAGGTCCTTCGCGAACTCCCCCTGGGGGTCCAGAGCCAGCAACGCCATCTGAGGGTATCGGGCATAGGCCAGGAGGATCATCTTAGCCAGCACGGACTTCCCCGAGCCGGTCTTGCCGAAGATGCCCAGATGATAGGCTTCCCCAGCGCCGTCGGGACCGCTGTCAAAATGCTTGAACCAGAGAGGCAATTTGGGGGTAGAGCCATAGACCCGACCCAGGTAAAACAACTGCGCCCGATATGGGGCCAGGAGGGCCTCCAGGACGTCATCGTTCACCAGGTGAACAGGGGTGCCAGTGGCCGGGACAGTTCCCAAAATGCTGGGACGGTAATTGTTCCCGTCCCGACAGAACACCGCGCTGACAATCATTTCGCCCTGGTGGGTGTCCTGTCGTTCGCTCACCGCATCCACCCGCCCCCGCTGGCGGATGAGGCTTCGCATCGTCGGATCCTCATGCCAGACGTTCCGTAGAGTGACTTCAGTGATCTGGCCCAACGCATAGTGGCTTTTGCCATCCTGCTGGAACTGGAAAAGGGCGAGTTCGCCCACCAGCTTCCGGTTCACTGCGCTGCCCAGGATGTCCAAGGCCAATTCCGAGGTGGATGAAGGGGAGCCGACCACCCCAATGCGTTCGGTCTGGTCGATCAATCGGTCTAGATTGTGTTCACTCATCCTCTCACCTCCAGCATTATCGGCCACTCTCGGTGCGGTAGCCGTGAAGGTTCAGGAAGACATCGTTCAGATCTCCGGCGTAGGTCTCTGCCAGCCGTTGGCCAGTGATCTGACGCAGGGTGGGCATCGCCCGGCCCAGGTGTTTCACCATTCGATCCGCCAGGTAGAGGGGATAGGGTTCCAGCATCCCGGGCGCGCCGCACTGGTAGTGAAGGGCCTGGATAACTCCTGCCAGCCGCGCCGCGTTCTCCGGAATGGAGCGACTCATCTCCAGCCGGACTGCAGGCAGCCAGCCTCGGGGCCGGTAGTAGGCCACCCGCACGTCGCTTAGCAACTGAATGATTTCAGCCCGCAACGCCTCTGCATGAGCACGGCTTTTCTCTGGAAGCGGATTCAGATTAATGTGCCATGGTTGACGGGGCGGCTCCAGCGGCTGAGGCACCGTGAACTCTCCTGGCTCCAGCAGAGTGGTCAGCATCGCCCGGTCGTCCACCCGCTGCGACCAGCCCAGTTGTTTGCCGAGTTCCCGTCGGACAGAGTACTTGGGCACAGCAACCCATGCCCGGTCCGTCCGGCCGGCCCTCAGGATATCCCGATAAGCAGCCAAGTAGCCTTCTACGTGCTTCAGAAGGTAACCTGTCAGATAGAGGGTCGGAGCCTCCAGAGCACGGTTCATAGCCTGGTTAAAGTAGATGAGCGGGGTTGTCAGAGAGCCATCCAGGAAAACCACGTCATGGGGAGCCTGAGCGGCCAGTTCCAGCTCCATGCCGATCATGATCGCCCGGGCCAGAGTGCCGGTTTCCTCCTCGTGCCCCTCAGTCGCCACGTAAGCCCGGTGTCGAGGCTCTGGCCAGTAGCGGGTCTCGGAGGGAGGCGTCAACCCTTCCACCGCGACCGCCACCACCGCAACCAGATCGGTGGCGATCAACCGTTCCACCGCGTAGGCGCCATCCACACCGCAGGTGGTGGGAACAGGAACGGCGGGGAGGTCCCCTTCGCGCTGTAGAAAACCCTTTCGCTCAAGGGCTTCCCGGCCCTCCCAACGCGCCTGACGCATGGCCTCAAGATCTTCCCGAATACGCTGGCTGAGCTGCCCCGATTGGGCCAGGAGTTCCTCAACCAACGCCGCCGGAAGCTCGGCGAAGGGACGCTTATGCTCATTCCCCATCGGCTATCCCTCATCCACCAGAATGAGTTCCAGCAGTCGTTCTCTCCGCCACTCCCGCCATCGCTCCACCCGGCGGGCTCTGGGAAGCAACCACCGCTCCCGCCAGTAGGCTATCAGATCCGCGAAAGGAAGATCCCGATATCGAGGCTTCCTCGTTCGGCCCTCCATATAGTCTTTCAGGTTATGGATCAGCGGGAACAGGAACGCCTCCCGCCGGAGCGTGTGCCGTAGCAGCGCCTTTGAGAAGCCCAGCCGCTCCAGCGCCCGGACACATGTCTGCCACTTAATGCGCGGCCCCACCCCATATCCTCCCCGGGTGGAAATCCCCAGCGCCTCCAGGTATTGCCGGAACAGGGGATAAAGGGGCTCAAGGTGGAAGGTCCCGTATCCCTCCGTATCCCCTAGGGAGATCGCAATGGGCTCGCCTTTCACCTTCAGGCGATTATAGAGACTGGAACGGCCATAGGCGCTGGTAGTCGTCAGCGCCACCAGGTGGGGCGGAAGCACCCGCCCCTCCATTTCCGTAGGGCGTCCCGCATATCGGCGACGGTAGCTCTCCCGGACTTCGTTGGACGCTGCCGCCAGCGCGACCAGCTTGCCGCCCAGGAGATCACTGTATGGGGGGAGGGCGCCCAGCACATAAATATCCATGGTCTGGTTGACCAGCTCGATCTTTCGACCCGGAGGGAACTGAAACAACCGATCCCGGGGCGGGAAGGAAAGCGGCGGCGACTGAAGGCCCAGGATGCCCATGAGAAAAGGATATCCTTCCAGACCGCGGTGACCTTCATCCAGCAGCAGGAAGCGGAGCCTTCGCCCAAAACCTTTCGAGTAAGGAAGGGACCAGGTGAGCCTAGCCAGGCGGAAGAGATCCGCCTGCCAGGGTTCCGTGACTTCCACGAGGACCGGTTGGATCACCTCGGGGAGAATGCATCTCCCATCCGCGAAATATGGGGAAAGACGGGGCCACTGGCGTTTGATCCAATCCAGATGGGATCGTAAAGCGAGGCGACGAGCATGCTCATGAAGTTGGCGAAGCAGCGCCTTCTCCCCGTGGCCATTCAGGGTCAGGGTGGCGCTTTCCGGGTTCACCATGAAGCCCAGAGCGCGCAGGTGCTCGAGGACATACGTTCGCAAATCCTCCGCCGAAATCATCTCCACCCCTTATCCTCCTTCGCTACATAAACCTGGAGGAGGACGCGGAAGAGCTCGCGGTGGCCGGAACCTGGTCCTCCCTCACCTTCACAGCCTTTCAGGCCACAGAAAGAGAGGGACGCAAAGGTTTCCTCCCAATGGGGAGAATTCTGGAAGCAACCCATCCTGCCTAGAAAGTCCCGACCTATAAGCAATTATGCCAGCAGTCATCCCAAAAGGCGATAAGCCCATGACACAGAGGGGTTATCCATTCCCGCCTTGGCCTGAACTGGTTAATAGAAGCGCTCGATGGGCCACCCGCGTTGCTGGGCCAGCCGCCTCAGGCGGGGATCCGGGTTCACGGCGACCGGGTGGCCTACCCGCTCCAGGAGATAACGATCTGTGTAGCTGTCCGAATAAAAATAGCTCCGGGTCAGATCGATTCCCCGCCCCATCGCATAGCGTTCCACCCAGTAGACTTTGCCCGGGCCATAGCATGGGGGCTCCACCACCCGCCCGGTGAGGCGCCCATCTACAACCTCCAGACGGGTGCACAGGTAATCCGGGATCTCCAGAACCTCCGCCAGCGGGCGCACCACGTATTCGGTGGCTGCGGAAACCAGGACGACCTGATCCCCCCGGGCGCGGTGCCAGGCGATCCGCTCCACCGCTCCGGGGGCGATGTAGGGCCGCACCCACTCCTCAAACCACCGGCGGGTCTCTTCCCGGAACGCTCGCTCATCCGTGCCGGCGATCATCGCCGTCAATTTCGCGCTGGCCCGGGGGAATTCCAGCAACCCCAGGTAATACCGCAAGGCCAGCCAGATAAACGTCCCCCACAGCGTCCAGGTCATCCGGCCGCTTCGACGCAGATAGCGCACCCATTGTCTCCCCGAGCTCACCGAAAGCACGGTGTAGTCCATATCAAAGAAGGCAGCAATTGCCGTTTCCATGAGCTCTACTCCGGTCGAAGATCGCCTTGGAGGGGATGGCAGGCTTTTCCGTGCTGCCCCACCTGTGGTGAGCGGGGCTGCTGAGAACGGCCCCGCTCACCTATTGGGATTAGGAGTTACGCCGTTCGGGGCCCGCGAGAAGGGAGGTGAAAGGGCCCCACCCCTCAAGACCCCCCAGGAGAAAACCAACTGCGTAACTCCCAGGGATGATCCACCAGTTAAAAACCCCTCGCCTCGCGCCACATGCGGTCCAGCTCCGGGATGCGGGCCTGCTCCCGTTCCCACCACTCCGGATCCAGCTGGGCATCCAGTTCCTCCACCGTCTTCCCCTGCTGCTCGACCCAGGTGAAGTATTTGAGATTGTGCCACCGACGTCGGTTCTCCTGCGTCCCCTCCTGGATCCAGTCCAACCCCTGGCCGTGGAAGATATGAACCAGACGCACCGTGGCCTCCGTCTCATCCATCGGCCCGTATTGGCGGATGAGCGCCGCCATCACCGATCGATAGCGCTCAATGTTATCGGTGGCAACGGTGAAAATGAGATCCTTTGGGCCGAAGCGATAGAACTTCGCCGTCTTGATGGCCCCCAGCACATTGGCGATCCCGCTGATGCCGAAGATCTGGGAAAGGCGCTGGATCTGTGCTTCGGGAATTCCCCAGCGGGCCAGCACCTTCCAGCCGGGCTCCTCGGTCAGAAGCTGCAGGCCCTTCTTGCACGAGAGATCATCGATACACATCAGGGCATCCATGTTCATCACGTGATGGATCCAGGTGACATGTTTGTCGCCGATGCCCTGGATGTCGTGGACCCCGTAGCCGTTCATGTAAAGCGTGGGGCACTGGATCGGCTCCAGGCCGACGATCCGGCATGTCGGCCACACCTGTTTCAGGCGATCGCCCGCGCCGATCGTCCCTGCCGAGCCCATGGCCGAGACGAAGGCAGCGACCCGACCGTTCCCGATTCCCTGCTGGTGGAGCTGGGCCGCCAGTTCGACAATGGTGTTCCCGGTCA
>JAUQQB010000047.1 GCA_030550075.1 Chloroflexota bacterium
GGGCGCCTTCGGCGCCCTGCTCCGCCCCCAAAGCCCCCATGGGAAACGAACTGCGTAAGTCCTATTATTAAGAAGCCCAGCCCATTCTTCAAAGGGCGCACCTCCTGGCGCGCCGACGACGGCGCAGGAGCACTGCCCTCTGAAATCCAATGCAACGCCCTCCCGGCGAACGCTTCGCCTTCATCACCCCTGGGGCAATTTAGGCATCCGGCAGGCCTCGACCGCCGAGGCCTCGATCTCTGCCGCGGTTTTACCAATCGAGGCCTCCACCGCGGCGACGATCGTACCCTCTACCAGCGGCGCCTGGCTTAACAGAACCCGGGAACGAACCTCAGGGGCAAGCATCTCAATCGCCATCTGGGCTCCCATCACCGCGCTGCCCAGATCCATCAAAATCAAAACCTCATTCGCGCGAGCGAGGGCCATCTCCAGCGCCTGACGAATCCGTTCCACGTTGGTGCCCAGGGTATGCTCATCCAGGCCGCCGGCCGCAAAGATCGGAACTTGGCCCCGCACCATCTGCTCGGCCAATTCCTTGACCCCTTCTGCCAACTTGGCGCTGTGGGCCACGATCACCAGAGCGACCATAAAGTCCTCTCAACGGGCGGAGGATGGAGGGACCAGCTCGCCCACCAGAGCAGCCACTAACTCCCGACAGAAGGCTGGGATATCTGGAACCACGCGGCCCCAGACCAGGTTGCCATCCCGGAAGGCCGGCTCATCCACCCAGATGGCCCCCGCGTTGATCAGGTCGTCCTTGATCCCCAGGCTTCCGGTCGCCCGATGCCCTCGCACGATACCGGCGGAGATCCCCACCTGGCCACCGTGGCAAATCATGGCCACGATCTTCCCCTGCCGATAGGCCTCACGGACCAGGCGGAGGACTGCTTCGTAGCGCCGCAGCTTATCCGGTGCCCAGCCGCCGGGGACCACTACCGCATCGAAATCCGCAGCGGAAACCTGATCGGCGGCCACGTCCGCTTTTGCAGTGAGCCCACCGCTCTTGCTGTGGACGACCTTCCCAGCCTCCAGACCCACTACGGTCACAGAGGCCCCTTCCTCTTGAAGACGCATTAACGGGACCCAGAACTCCAGGTCCTCAAAGCCTTCCTCTACCAGGATCATGACTTTCCGGCCGCTCAGCCGCATGTTAACTCCACCCCGCTTAAGGATTAAGGAGGAACTCCTGATCCTCCTCATTTACGGCTCTTTAGGCCATAGGGAGGAGGTTTTAAAAATGCAGTAAATCACAGCCTTCTTTCCTCGGAAGATTTGGGGGGACAGCTGAACTTTTTGAGCTGGGAAGGCCGTTGAAGTTGGCCTTCCCAGCTCAAAAAGTCCCCTTATGATCATCCCGACAACAGCCTGTCCAGCTCTACAGGCCTGCACGCTGGGCATTCTTCGACTTCCCATATCCGCTCCAGAGCTGCCGCATCGATGAGCTCCGGCGGACCTTCACGGAAACCAACCGTTCCACATCGGCAAGCATACCAGCCTGCCGGGACGTTTTCAAAAGAAAGAGCCGGCCCCAGATCGATCTGCTCCACCCCCATGCGCCACCGGGCGTTGGTAAACAAGCGACGACAACCCGCATTGCGGAGTTTATGTACATAAAGGGAGAAAGTAGCGCAATGTCGCATCAAAAGGATTGCACTCTCCACGGGAGGGAAGGCCCAGGTCCGTGCATCGGCCCAAACGATCGTCAGCCCCTCCAGAATCGGAAGCGGCTGCTCCCATCGCAAAGCTCCAGGAGGGATCCCAAATGCTTGCAGGATCCTGAGCAGCAGGGACCACTGACGTTCCACCGCGATCACTCGGCACCCTCGCTCAACCATCCGCAGTGAAAGTCGAAGATCTCCCGCCCCGATATCCAGCACGCGCTCTCCTGGCTTGAGACGAGCCAGGATCCAGGCGTAGATCTCCTCTTCATAAGGAGCCCATAGCAGCTCCCAGTTGCTCACTATACCCCTCGCGATCGAATCCACCACGAAAGCCATACTCCATAACCGATGATCACAATGCTCAACAGGGTCAGGCCTCGCTTCAGCCAGCGATCCGCGCCTGGCCCGATCCCCAGATCCAGAATGATCGCTCGAACTCCCATCATCGCATGGGATGTGACCACCACCAGGAAGAGGATCTCCCAGGCAAACACAACCGGATGGGACAGATAAGCCACCACATCTCGATAGGTTTGCAGGCCACCTTCAACCACGAAATGGTTGAAGACCATATGAAGCGTTAACAAGATCAGAAGGAGTAATCCCGTGAAAGCTTGCCAGATCCACATCGCAGGCCTCTGGAATGAGGATAGGATTTGCGCAGCCGGTCCCTTGCCAGAGAAGTCAAGGGAGCGAAAATAGCTCTCAGAGGTGGGGCTGGGAGCCAAAGGCCCTCAGCCCCACCCCCTAAATCAAACAAAACCAGCACCGCTTAGCCCGTGATCGTGAAGATGGCATAGACCGCTATTGCAGTCGCCAAGAGGGTCAGCGTCATGACTCCCCAGAACAGCCGGGTCTGATGTGGCACGCCGATGCCCAGGCCCAACAATGTCACGCGAACTCCATTCAGCGCGTGATACAGGATCCCCAGGATGAGGAAGCCATCCAGCGCCAGGAAGAGCGGGGACTTCGCCATGGCGATGAAGGCGTCCCATGCCTCCGGTCCCTGAGCGAGGAGGCGTAACACGTACAGATGAATAAACAGATAAATCACCAGGCCGATGCCGGTCAAGCGCATGAGCAGGAAGGCCAGTCCTCCCTCCCGGCGGCCCCGCAGGTCAATCCACCCACTTGCCCGCTTCCAGTGTGGCGTTTCCCTCATCGTCCACCTCCAACCCAGCGCCGGAACTTCTCCACAATCAGGCGACGGCGCAACCGCCCGATGGCGGAGGCCGGATCCACATTGGAAGGACAGACCGCCGTGCACTCCATTGCAGAGTGACAGCGCCAAGCCCCATGCGGATCATCAGCCAGCGCAAGCAACCCAGCGGCGTCCCCACCGCGGGGTTCGGCCAGCATTCGCTCGATAGCAGCCAGGGTGGCCGGCCCCAGATACGCGTCATCGGCCGCCATCACCGGGCACGCCGAGAGGCACAATCCGCATTCGATACAGTCCTCGAAACGGGTGCCCCGTTCGATCCTCTCCGGCAGCGGGCGATCCGCGGCGAGCTCATCCCCACGGATGATGGCGAATCCTACCTCCGCCATCCGCCGCATCATGGGCGAAACATTGACCAGGAGATCCCCCAGCCATGGGAAGTGCCGCAATGGCTCCACCTGGATTGGCCTGTCCAGGGGGAACTCTCGAAGTGGGGTAATGCACATGAGGCGTTCCCGACCATTCACACGAACCCCACAAGCGCCGCATGAAGCGTGATGACAAGCATGTCGAAAGAGCAGGCTACGATCCTGCTCGGCCCAGATTTTCTCGACCGCGTCAATGAGATAAGCCTCCATGGGAAGCTCGACCCGATAGGTCTCTAGCCGGGGTGAGCTTCCAGGACGACCCCGCAATAGACGGAGCTGCCATGTGGGCATTCGCGGGCTCCTCCGGATTTGCAAGTTTCGGGAAGTTCAAAAGGTCGGGCCGGGGCGAAAGGCCATTGGGCCCAGCCTCCATATGATTCTTCCCCTCCCTCCTCCCACAGCCCTTTTAATCCGAGGAAATACGCTTTCAGGCTGGGGCGGAGGACGAAGGCCTCTCACTCCATCCTGGAAAACCCCAAATCAAAAACGGGCAAAGCACTAACTCTCAAAGAAAGCCCGATAAGAAAGCAAGGGCACCTCACGGGTTCGACACGGGAGCTCCAGACCCAGCTTGGCGCACACCACATCGACGGCCTTCTCCGCCATCGCCCGCGCGGTGGTCATCTTCCCCCCCGTGATCGTGACAAAACCTTCCACGCCATCCACCGCGTGATCAAAGCATTCAAAGGTGCGGGAGAGCTCCCGCCCATCGGCAGCTACCCCTCGTCGCCCCACCAGCGGCCGGGCCACGGCGAAGACCCCCCGGATCCCTCCCTGTGCGTAGCCAGGGATAAACCGCTCCGCCCGATCCAGCAGCAGTCGCACATGATCTTCCGGGATCGGGATGAAATCTGGATCCTCCACCTTCCATGAGGTGGTTCCAATGATGGCGGTGCGGCGCTGGGGGACGATGATATCCCCATCACCAGGCATGTTCAGGCGGTTGATCACCATGCGGTTCCAGCGTCGGCCCACCGAGATCATGACCCCCGCTGTGGGGACCACGGGGACATCCACTCCGGCCATAGAGGCGATTTTGCCAGACCAGGGGCCGGCGGCGTTTACCACGATATCCCCTCCGATCACCCGCTCTTCCCCCGTTCGACGATCTCGCACCTGAACGCCCGCAACCGTTCGACCCCGAAAGACAAAATCCACCACTTCTGTGTAAGTGAGAACCACGGCGCCGTTGTGTTTGGCGGTAGCCAGAAAGGAGAGGCAGAATCGGAACGGCTCAAAGACCCCATCTGGAACCTGGACGGCCGCCAGGATGCTCGGGTTGAGATGAGGCTCCAAGACGAGGGCCTGCCTCGCCGGGATCTCCCGGGCAGGGATGCCGCATTCCTCGCAGGCGGCCAGGAACCGCTCCTTGAACGACAGATCCTGCTCGTCCAGGGCTACGAACAGGCCATCGTTCAGCTCGAGCGCCTCCGGCATAATGCGCCGCAGGATCATATTCTCCTCAATGCACTCTCGGGCCGACTCCGGATCCCGCATCGCATAGCGTCCGCCAGAGTGCAGCAAACAATGATTCCGCCCTGAGGTTCCCGAGGCCACCTCACCTCGTTCCACCACAGTCACGCGGAATCCTCGAAGGGCCAAGTCATGAGCCGTGGCCGCCCCTGTTGATCCTGCACCGATTACAATGACGTGATAGGGGATCACCGAAGTCTTCCTCCTCCAGAGGCGCATCGGGGCGGGCCTGTGGGCCCGCCCCGATGTGCGAATGCCTGTCCAGATCCTCTTAGCAGCGGGCCCCTTTAAAGCTCCACCCAACCGAAGGAGCGCTCGACGGCCTTCTTCCACCCGGCGTAGAGCTTCTCCCGGGTCTGCGGATCCATCTTCGGCAGCCAGCGCTTATCCTCTTTCCAGTACTGGCGGATTTGCTCCGGCCCGCTCCAAAAGCCCACCGCCATCCCGGCGGCATAGGCCGCGCCCAGCGAGGTGGTCTCCGCGATAACCGGCCGGATCACCGGCACGCCCAGGATGTCGGCCTGGAACTGCATCAGGAGCTCGTTATAAACCATCCCGCCATCCACACGGAGTTCCGCCAGATGGATCCCGGAATCGGCATACATCGCATCGAAGACCTCACGGGTCTGATAGGCGGTGGCCTCCAGGACTGCGCGGGCGAGATGGCCCTTGTTGATATAGCGGGTAAGGCCAACGATCACCCCGCGGGCATCCAATCGCCAGTAGGGGGCAAAGGCGCCGGAGAAGTAGGGCACGAAGTAAATGCCGCCGCTATCCTCTACCGTGCGCGCCAGATCCTCGATCTCCGCTGAACGGGAGATCAGGCCCAGGTTATCCCGTACCCACTGGACTAGGGCGCCCGTGATGGCGATGGAGCCTTCCAGGGCATAGATGCACGGGCTATCACCGAACTGATAGGCCACCGTGGTGAGCAGGCCGCTCTTGGAGGGGACAATGTTCGTGCCAGTGTTCAAAAGGAGGAAGCAACCGGTGCCATACGTGTTCTTCGCCATCCCTACCTCCAGCCCCGCCTGGCCGACGAGGGCCGCCTGCTGATCGCCCAGGTCGCCGCACACCGGCACTTCCGCCCCGATAGGGCCACCCTTCGGCGTCTTTCCGTAAATCTTGGGGTCTGAAGATGGACGGATTTGGGGTAGCATCTGGCGGGGGATGCGATGGATCTTCAAGATCTCATCGTCCCAGTCCAGGGTGCGAAGGTTCATCATCATGGTGCGGCTGGCATTCGAGACATCGGTGACATGGGCACCGCCGTCCGGGCCGCCGGTCACCCACCAGATCACCCAGGTATCGATGTTGCCGAAGAGGGCCTCGCCCTTCTCCGCATCCTCCCGCACCCCGGGGACGTTGTCCAGGATCCACTGGAGCTTGGGGCCGGAGAAGTAGGTGGCGATGGGAAGGCCAGTCTTCTCCCGATACATCGGCGTGTAGCCTTCCCGGTCGAGCTGGGCGCAGATCGGGGCCGTCCGGGTGTCCTGCCACACGATGGCGTTGTAGTAAGGCTTCCCGGTCCGCTTGTTCCACACAATGGTGGTCTCCCGCTGGTTGGTCACCCCGATGGCGGCGAGGTCCGCCCCGCTGATCCCTGCCTTCGCCAGAGCGTTCTTCACCACCTCCTGGGTCCGCTCCCAGATCTCCATCGGGTTATGCTCGACCCAGCCGGGCTGCGGGTAGATCTGCTCGTGCTCCTTCTGATCCCAGGCCACCACGTTGCTCTCATGATCGAAGATCATCGCCCGGGTGCTGGTGGTTCCCTGATCGATGGCCATCACATACTTCGCCATGGTGCCACCTCCCTTTCGGTGAGGGGTGCGTCCCAAACCTGTCGGGCGCGGGCGGGCCGCTGTTGCGCCGACGGAAGGGCCGCGCCGAGGTGGCTTCACTCCGCGCGCCATGCCATTGCTCGCCCGAGGCGGCGGCCTCTATGGGCCTTCGGCCACGGGACGGCCTGCGCCGTCCCCGGATGCCGGGTGTCCGCGAAGGCGGACACCCGGCGCAGAGCGCCCAAAAAGGCTGATTTCCAATCGGCGCTCCGGCCGCCACGGCCTGGCCCGACAAACCTGGGACACACCCTCGGTGAGTTAGTCTCTTGCCCTTTCGAACCGCCATCTCTTAATCTTCTTTCAAGTCGTGTTGGCCCAAACGTCCGCAGCAGCCTTCAGGATGAGGTAAGACGAGGTCGCTCCCGGATCCTGATGGCCGGCCGATCGCTCACCCAGGTAACTGGCCCTTCCCTTGCGGGCCACCATCGGGATGGTGGCTTTCATCCCCTGCTCGGCCGCCTCGGCCATCCGCTGGAGAGCCTTCCCGAAGGGAGTGCTGTTTCGGATCGCCTCCTTGAAAGCCTCCAGGGCCGGCAGCAGAGCGTCCACCATCGTTTTGTCACCCAGGCGAGCCTGCCCACGGGCGATCACCCCGTTGATGCCCGCCTCCAGGGCCTCCACCCAGTCCTCCGGGGTCAGCATCAGCTTATTGGCCGTCTTCACCCCCATTTGCAGGAAGAACGTGCCATAAAGCGGCCCGCCGGCACCACCCACCGTCGCCACCAGCGTCATCCCCAGGGTCTTCAGGATGGTCCCGACATCCTTGTCAGCCACAGAAGGAAGCTTGGCCATAAACGCTTTAAAACCGCGATCCATATTGGCGCCGTGATCAGCATCGCCGATCGCTGCATCCAGCTGGGTTAGATAGTCCCGGTTCTCTTCCAGTACCGCGGCGCAACGCTCCAGCCAGACGACTACATCGTCTCGCATCACCGGCATCTCCTGCGCACCTCCGCTTGAATTTGGATGGCTCATCCAGCGATAACCTGCCACTCTCGGGGTCACGATCCGCCCATCGTCCAGTGAGACAATGGGAGTATCTTTCTTGATTTTAGGCTGAGCGACCCACGGATGGTGCGCCGCTCAGCCCACCGGGTGGACGCCCTTTTTCCCTCCTTTCCTTCACATCCCCCAACGCAACGCAGGGGTCTTCACCGGATGGTCCCAAAGCTCCAGCATCTCATCATCCGCTCGGAGCAACGTGATGGAAGTTCCGGCCATTTCCAGGGAGGTGATATAGGCCCCTACCAAGTTACGGACGATCCGAACGCCTGCCTTCTCACAGAGCTCGGCCACCTTGCGGTAAACGACATAGAGCTCGCTGACCGGGGTTCCACCCATCGAGTTGACCATGCAGATCACCCGATCGCCCGATCGGAAAGGCAGATCGCTCAAGATGGGCTCCATCAGGCGCTCCACGATTTCATCTGCCTTCTTGAGGGGTTCTCGATAGCGACCGGGCTCCCCGTGGATGCCGATGCCGATTTCCATCTCATCCTCGCCCAACTCGAAGGTGGGTTTGCCCACATGGGGGACCGTGCAGGAGGTTAAGGCCATGCCCATGCAGCGGCCATTCTCTGCCACCCGGCGGCCCAGGGCAGCCAGGCGCTGAAGGTCATAGCCTCGCTCGGCAGCCGCTCCCAGGATCTTCTCCGCCAGCACGGTCGTTCCAGTGCCCCGGCGGCCCTGCGAGTAGAGGCTGCTCTCAACGGCCACGTCGTCGGCGATCAATACGCTTTCTACCTGGAACCCCTCGCTGCGCAGGAGATCCGCCGCCATGTCGAAGTTCATCACGTCCCCGGCGTAGTTCTTCACGATCATCAGGATCCCAGCCCCGCCGTGAACCATCTTGGCGGCCTCATACATCTGGTCGGGCGTGGGAGAGGTAAACACCGCGCCGGGGCATGCGGCGTCCAGCATCCCATAGCCCACGAAGCCCACGTGCATCGGCTCGTGGCCGCTTCCACCTCCCGAGATCACCGCCACCTTTCCCGGGCGAGGGGCATCGGCCCGGTAAACGAAGTTCGGATTGAAATGGACCTTAATCAGGTCTGGATGGGCTTTGGCCATTCCCTCCAGCGCCTCTGGGACCACATTCATCGGATCGTTAATTAATTTCTTCATGGCAACCTCCTCAGGCTCTTGGAGGTTCCGGTGAGGGGGAGGAAGCTGACCTCCCCCTCACCGGAACGCTGGCTTTTACATTCCCAGTGCCACAAACAGGAACGCACCAATCAGGCCGCCCACGATGGGACCTACCACCGGGACCCAGGAGTAGGCCCAATCGGAGTCGCCCTTGCCGGGGATGGGGAGCACCGCGTGAGCGATCCGCGGTCCGAGGTCACGGGCCGGGTTAATGGCGTAGCCTGTGGGCCCACCCAGCGAGAGACCGATGGCCCACACCAGGAAGCCCACCAATAGTG
Source organism: Chloroflexota bacterium (assembly GCA_030550075.1). Lineage (GTDB taxonomy): Bacteria > Chloroflexota > Anaerolineae > Thermoflexales > Thermoflexaceae > Thermoflexus. The sequence goes on from JAUQQB010000047.1 coordinate 8,986, forward strand.
GAACCCAGCCCGTAGGAAGATTGTTAGCTACAATTGCCAAGACGCCGAAGACCAGCATGAAAGTCCCAATCACCTCTGTGATGAAGTTCAGCGCGTAATTGCGGATATTCGGGGCCGTGCTGAACACCGCGCGCTTGAGGGCTGGATCGGGAGTTTCCGCCCAGTGCGGGTAATACGCCAGCCAGACCAGCACCGCGCCGATGAAGGCACCGATGAACTGGCCGACGATGTAAAGCGGAACATCCGCCCATGGGAACCTTCCGGTCGCCGCTAAGGCGATGGTCACGGCCGGGTTGATGTGGGCGCCGCTGATACGGCCGACCGCATACACGGCCACGGCCACCGCCATGGCCCATCCGGTGGTGATCACAATCCATCCGGAGGCCTGTCCTTTTGTCTTCCCTAGGACGACGTTGGCCACCACGCCGTCGCCCAGGAGGATGAGGATCATTGTGCCGATAATTTCCGCTACCCAGGGTGCCATGGTCGGGCTCCTTTCGTTGATGAAGGGTTTCAGTCAACAGCTCGACACTGACCCCATCACGCAGGACGGCGGATCCGTCCGCAATCCCGTGCCTCGTGAGTTCGAAAGCCCGTATTCCCCATGTGCCTCCTTTCCTAAATTCGGACACACAAGTCCATCTTCTATCTTTGTTCACTCTCCCTCTCCCAGGCAAGTCCTGCCAATGGATTGTTTCAAATTGAAACAATTTTCATTTAAGAACGTTTCATGATGAAATGAATTTAAGCAGGAAGATGGTTAGTCATTCTCTAACAAGCAAGTGTTCGTGGGGAAGAGGGAGAATGGAGAATCACAGATAGAAGCACTCCGCGGCCCTTCAGGCCGCGGGGAGGAGAGAAAGGGAGATTTGGGGCTGAGCGGGCCACCTTCGGCGGCCCGCTCAGCCCCAAAAGCCCCATAGGGTAAAGCGGCGGAAAAGCCGAGCCCCATATCTTTTAGACATACTCTAAGATCCTTCACGCCCCCAACAGCAAACGCCGCAAAACCGGCTCGCTCTGGGGGGTTGTGACCGCCAGGATCTCATCCTCCGCCCGAAGGATCGTTTCCCCGGAGGGGATAAACGTTTGATCCCCCCGCACGACCATCACTACGAGGGCATCCGCAGGGATCCCCAGGTCTCGCAGCGCCCGTCCATCGGCCGGGGCCCCTGGCGCGACCTTCCCTTCCACCAGCTGGATCCCGCCCCGGCGTAGGGCCAGCAGATGCACCAAGGAACGCAGAGGAAGCGCTCGCTCGATCTGCGCCTGGATGATCTCCGTGGTGGAAACGGTGACATCGATTCCCAGACGGGCGAAGATCTCCGCATTACGCGGGTTGTTGATCCGGGCGATGGTCCGGGGGACGTTGAATTTGCGTTTGGCCAGCAGACAGACCACCAGATTGTCCTCATCGTCCCCGGTGACCGCGATCACCGCATCGGCCCGGTTCATCCCCACCTGGGCAAAGGTGCTGGAATCACACCCATCGCCCACCCACACGTGATCCGCACCCAGCTCATCAATCAGAAACGCAGCCCGGCGAGGGTTCTTTTCGATCAAGAGGACCTCATGGCCTTCGGCCAGCAGGGACTTGCTCAGGTAGTAGCCGACTTTCCCACCCCCGACGATGATCAGATACATCGATCAGTCCTCCAGACACTTACGAATCGCTTCAGCGGCCAACGCTGTGGGAGAAATCGTTTTCAGCCCCAGCTCCTGAAAAATCTCGGCACGGAGCGGATCGTTAAGCCGGGTGATCACCCGGGGGACCCCGAAGATCTCACGGGCGACCTCAGCCGCCATGACGTTGGTGTTATCATAGCCCGTGACGGCAATGAAGACGTCTGCCTGTTCAATATCGGCCCGGCGCAGCACTTCGGCGTCGATCCCCATCCCCACCACGGTCTCCCCGGGGAAATCCGGCCCCAGCGCCTCCAGGGCCTCCCGCTCCCGATCGATGACGACCACTTCGTGGCCATCTCGCGCGAACTGCCGGGCGAGATAGATACCCAGCCGACCACAACCCAGGATCACAATGCGCATGGGTTTGCTCCGTCCCTTTAAATCCGATGATGGGGTTTCCATTTGGATTTGTCGCATAGTGAGCTCTATCCTCTCCTTCTCCTTTCCCCACCGCCTGAAAGTCCATCGGAAAAGGAGAAGGAGAGGTATTTGGGAATGAGGAAGGTCACCCTGGGCGGCCGATCCATGACTAAGGCATGAGCCCTATAACTGCTCCACCAGCTCTATCAGAACGCCCTGCTTCTGGATCCAGGCAAGGCCCTCTTCGACGCGGTCCGAGGGACCTTCCAGGTCAACCACCAGCCAGGCCTCGGTGGCCTCCACATGGGCGCGGCGGATGTTCACCATTAATCCGAAACGCTGGATCAGCCGGTAGAGCAGAGGCTCATCGATGAGGGATGGAGGATAGATCAGCTTGACCCGCCGCTGGATTGTCTGCTCCATTGCTGCCTCCTCCGGTCGGGGCAGATCGACATGCTCACTCGACGATTGGAGCCTTCGCGACAATGACCTCGCAAGAGGCCCGCCGCATTACCTCATGCACCGTCCGGCCCAGGCCGTCGCTGGACGCCCGCCGCTTGAGCCCAATGCCCATGATAATCTGATCCGCCCCAACCTGGCGGGCCACGCTGAGGATGCCCTCCGGTGCGGAACGATGCCGCACCAGCTGGATCTCCGGCTTCATCCCGTGCTGCATGGCAATGAAGCGAGCCGTCTCCAGGGCCCGCCGTCCACGGGCTTCCAGATCCGGCAACGGCGTATCCAGCGGCACCGTATAGGGGACCTCCAGGACGTGCACCAGGACCAGTCGGGCCTGCTGACGCTCGCCCAGCCGACAGGCCAGCTCCACCGCTCGTTCGGAGTAGATACCCTCGACAATCGGCACCACGATACAGCGGGCGGCCTCCACGGAATAGACCGCGCGGGCTACCTCCATCGGCACCGGGCGAGGCACTCGAAGCATCCAGATTAGTGTGAGAGTCAATACGGTCAGAAAGAAAAGGGCCAGAAAAACGCCCAGCGGATGTCCGATCATCCTGATTTGCCTCGACGCTTGACTCGCTTTTGCTTGATCTGTTTTCGCTTGAGGATTTTCAGATTTTCTCTTCACTAATGAAGAGTTGATTAACCATAGGAGTTACGCCGTTGAAAGCTCTAAAGGTGGGACGGAATAGCCCCACCCCAAATCCTTTTGGGGGCGGAGCGGGGCGCCTTCGGC
>JAUQQB010000529.1 GCA_030550075.1 Chloroflexota bacterium
CTCCTCGGAGGAAATTTTATCACGAAAACCGGACTGGCTGGTGGGAGTTAGGGTTCAGGCAAAGTGGTAGGGCAACTGCTCGCAGTTGCCCTACCACACGGCGCCGGATATATCAGCGGGGAATCGCCCCTGGGGATGGGAACGCCTGGATCCGCCAATCGGCACATGTATCAGTATCCTGGCCCGCTGGAGATCGCTCCAGGCTCTGGCCTCGCGCAGGAACCGGGCAGCGGGGCGGGCTACCCCACTCCACGCGATCGATCTCCCCCTCCGGTCCGATCAGCACGACTTCGTCCTGGGTGTTATTCAGGTTCCATGAGCCGCGTCCCCAGCCGGGATCCGGGATCAGATCGGGCACCAGAGGATCTGTCGCTGCCAGTTCGAAATGGGGGCGGAGGCCATAGCGTGTGAAGAAGGCCTGGGCCGAGACCGCGATCACCCGCACCTCGCCCGGCCCGATGACGGCACCGGATGGGAAGCGATACATCCCCTCATAATCACCCGGCGCCGCCGCATCGCCGATCCGATAATTGCTGAGATCCAGACTGTTCCCGGTGGGGTTATAAATCTCCACCCACTCCTCATTCGGATCGATCCCAATGGCGTTGATCAGGACCTCGCTGATCAACAGGTGGGGCGGTCGGTGTTCCCGGAAGACCAGCGGAAGATAGATCTTCGGTCGGGACAATTCCCAGTCGAACCGGAACAGTTCGCTCAGGACGGTGAAGCCTTCTTCGGACCGGAAGAGCAGCATGAGCTCCCGGTTCAGCTTGTGAGAGGTCTCCGTGCCGTTCGCCGAGCTCAGAACGATGTAGGGCTCCCCACCCAGGCGGATGAGGGTCATCTTGTTGTGAAGCCCCCGTCCGCCCGGGTTGCCCGTTCGCGCCTGAAGCGTGGTGGAAAGGGCGGGGCTCACGGCGTTCAGGGATTCAATATAAGCTACGGTGGCTGCGTTGCTACGGGGGTTCGATGGATCATCATAGAAATGATCCAGGAGAAGCTGCACGGAGGCTCCTCGCTCTGCGGCCTCTATCAGCGCCCTCAGGTACAGGTTCGGAGAGATCGCTGGCGCGGCGGTCGGGTCGGCAGCGCTCGGCCCCCACCAGGGGGGCACGGTCAGCTGTTGCGCGAGGATCTGATCCCCCGGGCCGGCCTGCCGGAGCAACGCCCACATCCCTGTCTCCAAGTTCAATATCCCTTCCGGTCCGACAATCAATCTCAGATCGCTAATGGTGATGGGGATGGGTGCCGGGAACCGGACTGGATAGGCAGTGCCGCCCAGGGTGATGGGGGGCGTATAGGTCGGTGGCGGATCTTCTCTCAGCTCGGTTACGTCCCGGAAGAGGGGATCGGTGTCCTGGCGGAACAGCTCCTTCAAGAAGGCGGCCACTTCCGGCGACTCGAAAGCCACCAGCACACCGCGCTGGCCCTCCGTCCCATCTCCTTTCGGGTCGTCCGGCATGGCCCGGGGGCTCAGGTTCTCCGTTCCCATGAACACCCACCGGTCATCCCGCACCAGGAATTTCGCGTGGGCGTAGGCGTAGCGACGGAGCGCAGGGGGCGTTGCCGCTGGCATATTCCGCATCATCAGGCACTGACCTCCGGCCTCCCGCAAAAGCCGACATGCATATCGCTCATCATCCGTGATCCCACCAGGAGGCGTGCCTTCGAGGAGCAGCGTGATGGAGACGCCCCGTCGCGCGGCGGCCGCCAGCCGCTCGGCGATCCGGGGGTGTTCAAAGGTGAAGATTTCCCCTATGACAGAGGTCTGGGCCTCGTCGATCCAGGCGACGACCGCTTCAAAGGCGTGGTCCGGGGCGATGATCAGCGTCATCGGTAGGGTGCCGCTCAGCGAGAAAGGCTGTTCGTAGCGCTCCGGCATCCACCCCGGGAAGCGAATCCGGCGCCCGAGCCATGGATCCAGCCGATCGCTGGCCCAATCGGCCGCTGTGTCGGTGTCGATGGGAAGCCCGGTGGAGGGATCTCGGCGACGGACCAGGATCCGGCCTTCGCTCCGGGCGCCCGGGATGCTGTAAACCTGAACCAGACGCCCATGCCATCCCAGGGTCTCGGTGTAGCCCTCGCCGTAGAACACGGCGTCCACCAGCGCTCCAGTCGAATCCCGGAGCACCACTTCATCGCCCGAGTTGGCGAAACCGGGCCAGACACCGTCCACGGGCCGCACGGCTTCCAGGCCATCCGTGAAGACCGCCGCGTCCGGCGGGCGCCCGAAGGCCAGTGTGAACGAGAGGGCATGGTGGGCCACCCAGATCGACGCCCCGGGGGCGATCGTGAAGCCCGTGGGGAAGCGCAATCCGCCGG
>JAUQQB010000530.1 GCA_030550075.1 Chloroflexota bacterium
CTGGACGCCTGGTTTACGCCCGGGGCGCTTCCGGGCGAAGCGGAAGGATCCATTCAAACCGGCTCCCGTGGCCGGGCCGGCTGGATACCTCCACGCGCCCGCCATGGAGCTCCACAATCCAGCGCACAATGGCCAGGCCCAGCCCGCTGCCCTCGGCACTGGCGTTCCGGCCCCGATAGAAGCGCTCGAAGATATGGGGCAGATCCTCGGGGTCGATCCCCGGGCCGGTGTCCTCCACCCACAATCGAACCCTCTCGCCCTCCTGGCGAGCGCCCACGGTGATCCGCCCGCCTGTGGGCGTGAATTTCACCGCGTTGTCCAACAAGTTCGAGAGCGCCATCTCCATCCGCCATCGATCCCACACCACTTCCACAGTCTCTTGCGGAAGCTCCAGCTCGAGCCTCAACCCCTTCCGGGCAACGGCTTCCTTGAACAGGGAAGCCGCAGAACGCATCAGATCGGCCAGGGGATGCGCGGCGAGGTCGAGCTGGATCAGCCCGCCCTCAAGCCGGGAGAGATCCAGCAGGTTCTGCGTGATCCACGTCATCCGATCCACCTGGGCCTGACTTTCCGCCAGGAAGCTCGATCGGGCCTCCGGATCCTCCGCCGCTCCGCTTTGTAAAAGCTCCAGGAACGTGCGGAGGGCGGTCAAGGGGGTGCGCAGTTGATGAGAAGCGTCGGCGATGAAATGGCGCAACGCGTCCCGTTCCCGGGCCAGGGCCGTGAACGTCGCCTGCAGGCGCTCCGCCATCCGGTTGAGCTCAGCCGCCAGATACCGCAGCTCCAGCGGCCCGGATTCCGGCGCGCGAACGCTGAGGTTTCCTTCCCCCATCTGAACGGCCGCCCGGGCCAGCCGGCGGATGGGGCGGCTCAGGGCCTCGCTGACCATCAGCCCCAGTAACCCGGCCAGCAGGGCCGCCCCCAGCCCGGCGGTCCCAAACGCACGGGCAGCCGCGGCGATCACCTCCACACTGGGTTCGAGCCCGGCCTGCAATTCCACATAACCCAGGGGAGCTTCGGGTTCGCCGATGGGCGTCCGCACCGTCATGGAGGTCCCCTCCTCCAGGACAACCCCCTCTGCTTCCCCGAAGCCGGGAAACGTCTCGAAGTGGAAGCGGCTTCCCCACGGGCTGCGGAATTGGCGGATCCGCATCCAGCGCATCCCCAGCGACCCGTAAGGGCGTTCGGGGTGCTCCGCCGCGCCGGGTAGATACAGCGAGGTGCCCGGCACAGGCTCACCGGCGTCAGGGGTCACGGAGGGGTTAGGGGCGGCCCAGAGCGCGGCACCCGCGCGGGCTGGCGGGCCGGAATCCACCAGCACCTGGCCCTGTGTGTCCAGGATGCGAACCCGGGCGTTCCCCAGGAAGGCGGTGGCGTAGGCCAGCCGGGCCAGGCCCTCTATCCAGGGGACAGGCTCCATCCACACGCGAGCCTGCCGGGCGACGGCCTCCGCGTTCGCCTGCAGCACGGCCCGTTCCTGGCGGAGGCTGTAGGCGCGCAACAGGCCAAGGGTAAGGAGCCCGCTGATCCATACCGCCACCAGGCTCAAAACCAGATAGCTCCCGATTAACCATCCACGGATCGTCCGAATGGGCCAGAGCCCCCGCATCGTTCTCTCCTCTAGGCCCTGACGTCAACGTCAGGGCTCAAGTTGGGGAGGGACGCTGAAGCGTTCCATAGTTTTGGATGCCATGAGCGGCTGCACATCAAAGTCACGTAATCTGGGTGAAAGCCGTCCGGGACGCACAGAAGGCGCGTCCCGGATACTCAAATTTCATGCCCCACCGCCGGAGGGCACCGGGTGGGAGTGAAGCGGGGGGCGAAGGGAAACCGGAACGGCGCATAGCGGACGCCCAGATAGGCCTGGCCTGGCTTCTGGGGATGCTCCCCCAGGATGACCGTCACCGTCCGCTCTCCCTCCGTGGGACGCCAGATCGTCAGGCGGATGGAATCCCCGGGACGATGCGCGGCGATCCGGTCCGCCAGATCCACCCCCGGGCTCAGGGGCTGCCCATCGACCGCTGTGATCCAGTCCCCGGCCCGCAGGCCCGCCTGTTCCGCCGGACTTCCCGGCGCCACCGAGAGGATCAGGACCCCACCCGACGGTGGACGCATGCGCCCCCATGGGAACCCCCATCCCCGGAAGGGGATCCAGCCCCGCCAGGCGGGTGGGCCCGGTTCCGGGGCGACCACGATCCCCAGGTAGGCCTGCCCGTTGCGATCCCCCAGGGTGACCGTCCGGGTGCGTCGTTCGTCGCCGTGCTGCACGGTCACGGTGATCGTGTCGCCGGGCCGATGCCGGCTCAGGATCGCCCGGAG
>JAUQQB010000531.1 GCA_030550075.1 Chloroflexota bacterium
GCGTAACTCCAATCGAAAAACCCCGGCCCTTCGCGGTCGGAGAGGGCGATCCGAAGCACCCGGACCCGATCCTGGCATCCGTTCAACCGGGTGTTCATGATGATTCGCCGGGCGTTCTGTGAATAAGGCTCGAAGGCGATCACCTTCCGACAGAACTGGGCGGCGAGGATCGCGTACAGTCCATGATAGGCCCCGATATCCCAGAAGACATCAGCGCTCCGCAATCGGCCTATTAAATGGCGGAGACAGATCTCCTCGGTCTGATAGGTTCGGATCCAGTTCAGGGCCTCGCCATAAGACCGGATTTCGAAGCGGGCAACCCTGGATTCCACCTGGATCTGGAAGGCTCCCCGGCTCCATGCCATTGCAGCCATGATTCTTCGCTGGAAAAAGCGCTGAAGCTCACGCCCAAGGGCTTGCAGCCCCTCCCCTTTCAGGATCTCCCAGGCCTGATCGATCTTAGCGGTCATCGGAGGATCGCCCTGGAGATACGGTATCGCAAAACCAGCCGGGATGCTAAGGTAGCGGGCTACCCGGGACAGCCCGCCCTAACCCCAGGCCCTCACGAAGGGACAGGCTCTCTGGATTTGCCGAATCGAATTGGCAGCACCGCTTGCTATGGATGGATCAGGAGCTCCTCATGATGGACAGGGATCGGGCCAGGATCCCCACGAAACCGGCTTCCGGGTAAAAACCCGGGCGCGGCTCCTCTTCCCGGATCTCCGGGGCGTCCGGAGCCTGGAAAAGGGTGGAGCGATACTCCGCGACCTGGAATCCCGCTTCCTGCAACCAGTCCTCCAGTTCCTGCCGGCTGTAAAAATGGGCGATGGAATAGAAGGGATGTCCCTGACGGCCTTTCTCCTGATAATGCGCGGCCCACGGGCTCTCCGCCAGGATCATCCCCAGCACCAGGCCGCCGTCCGCCCGCAGGACGCGGTGGGCTTCCTCCAGCACCGCCCGGGGATCTTCTACAAAGCACAGGGTCACCACCAGGAGGACCCCGCCGAAGGATCCATCCCGGAAGGGAAGGCGTTCGCCCACCGCCTGAGCCACGCGGATCCCTCGATCGACCGCCATCCGCAGGGGGCTCAGGGCGGGATCGATCCCGAACTCGACCCCCAGGGCCCGGGCGAAGCGGCCAGAGCCCACGCCGATCTCTAGCCACGGCCGTGGGCATCGGGCCAGCAATGGGGCCAGCGCCTGGACCTCGGATCGATATGCGCCTCGCCCCACTGGCCCTTCATACCATGCATCGTAGCGTCCGGCATAGCGCTCGAAAACCGACTCCTGGCGCATGCGGCCCCTCTCAAGCGGCTTGCTTCAGCGCGCGGGCAATGCGGGCGGCGACGCGCGCATTCTCGATGAGCAGCGCCCGATTGACCTGCACGCTCTCCCCGGCCGTTCGCTCCGCCACCCGGGTAAGCAGGAAGGGTGTCACCGCCCATCCCTGCACGCCCTGCCGCTCCGCCTCCCGCAGCGCCTCCTGGATGATTTCCTCCAGCTGTTCCATCGGCACTGTTAGCGAGGCCGGCGGGGGGACCACCACGAGGATCCCTTTCCCACCCAGGGCCCAGTGTGTCCGGGCGATAGCGGCGGCTTCCTCCGCAGAATCCACCCGGGCATCCACCGGCAGCCCGCTGGAGGCGCTGTAAAACGCCGGAAGGGTTTCCGTCCCCCACCCCAGGACCGGGATCCCATAGGTTTCCAGCCATTCGCGGGTCGCCCGCAGATCAAGGATCGCCTTGGCCCCGGAACAGACCACCAGCACCGGTTCCATCGCCAGGGTGGGCAGGTCGTTCGAGACGTCGAAGGGGGCTCCTCGATGCACCCCACCAATGCCCCCCGTGGCGACCACGGGGATCCCGGCCCGTGTGGCGGCCCACACCGTCGCCGCCACGGTCGTGGCCCCGGTCCAGCGGCGGGCCAGCGCAATCGGGAGATCGCGTCGGCTCACTTTCACCACCCGTTCGCCCCCGGCGAATCGTTCGAGCTCCGCCGACGTCAGGCCGATCACCACCTTCCCATCCAGGAGCCCGATAGTTGCCGGGATCGCTCCCTCCATGCGAATGGCCTCTTCCATCTCATAGGCGACCTGGAGGTTGGCCGGCCGGGGCAGTCCGAAGGCGACGACTACCGTCTCCAGCGCGACGATGGGCCTCTGACTCGCCTGCGCTTCCTCAATGTGGGGGCCGAAACGGAAATAAGCGTTCATCAGAGTCGCCTCTCCGTATTGCTCCTTCCAGCTTTGATTTTTGGTTTTGGTTCCCTGGGGATTTGGGGGCGAGCCGGGCGCCT
>JAUQQB010000532.1 GCA_030550075.1 Chloroflexota bacterium
AGGGCCCCTCTCCCTCATGGATCCTCGCCGCCAGATCCGAATCCCGCTCCTTCAGCTTCCCCAGAACCGCCCCATAAACGGCATACCCCAGCCACCGCGGAAGGGACGCCGCCTCCTCCGGCCGCACAACGAACACCAGGCTGATCAGATCCACAGACCCTCCACCGCTCATCCCCACCTCCACCCCCCGCTTCGGGATCTCCACCGGCAGGGCTTCCGCCCCCCAGGGGCAGCTTCCTCCTCCCTCCCGGTCTATCCTGCCGGCTCCATCGCCACCTCCACCCACCCGAAGGGCCGCAGGGGACGTCCCTGCTCATCCACCACCACCCGCCGGCTCCTCGGAAAAGGATCCCCTGGCCGGCGACGCCCCCTTGGCCGAATGTAGCGCCGCAACAGCTCCTCAAAGGTCGGGTCGTCGAAGGGCTCCCTCCCCAGGGTCTTGCTCTCCCATCCCCCACCCCAGCCGATCCGCAGGAGGAACCGGCCGCCTTTCTCCTCCCGCATGCGGTCCAGGCGGGTCCGGAGCTGCGCGTAGAACGATTGCAGCGCGCCCAGCCCATGGGCCTCGGCCCACGCCTGCTCCCTGCGGATCCGATCCAGGGCGAAGTTGCGGGCGACGGCCGCCAGATTGCGAAGGTATTTCCCCTTATCTTTCCATCCCAGGCGTCGTTCGCCGATCTCCAGCAGCCCCTCATCGATCACCAGGGTCATCGTCAGAACGACGCCGGGCCGCAATGCCTCCACCGAGATCGGGGCCGCCTGACGCGCTCCCACCTGCACCACCGCCCGCGCCACGATCAGGGCCTGAGAGGCCTCCACCGGCTGGCTGTCGCGCGGCCGAAGCACGCGCAGCAGATCGTGGTTTGGATCCCGCCCCATCCATGCCCGCTCGATGGGCTGTCCCGCCCACTCCCGCCGCCGGTCCAGCTGCTGGAGCCGGAGGCGCTCCCCCCGCTCCCGCCAGATCGACCACAGGATGGCCGTTCGCAGCGCGCCCTTCAGGCTGCTCCCGGGAATGTAGGGCCGGAACCACGGATCTTTGATGAAGGATCGGACTTCCCCTACTTTCGGATCCCCGACAAGGATGTAGGGGAAGAGCTCAGGGTGGGAGAAATCCTCCGGGGCCAGCCAGCGAGCGGGCGGGAGGTGGACCAGGCGATCCAGGAGATCGACCGTCGGCGCCTCCGTATAGCGCTCCAGGAGCCGGGGAACGCTGATCCGGTAGAAGCGCCCGGCGTGGACGGCGAACTCGAACTCCCGGCGCAGCACCTGCCCATCGCCGATGTGAACCTCACTGAGGGTGGTGATGTGCAGACGATAGCAGGCCATTCGTTTCCTCCCCGAAGGGAACCGGCGCGCCCAGACCTGACTACGAACGGAGACCCCCCTCCCTCACGGCCAGAGGGATGGGGAAGGCCAGCCCATATCGCCAGATGGGATGCGGGAATCCCCCCGGATCCAGGCGCGCGTCCACCAGGGTGCCCAGCGGGAACCGATTTGCGGCTCGCAGCACCGCCCCCGCCTCGATCATCCCCACCGGCCGCCGGGGTTGATCCGGCCTTCCCGGAGCAGTGGACCAGCCGCCCACCGAAATCAGCCGGTAGGCCGCGTTGGGATCCGCCAGGATCCCGGTCCGGAGCTCCTCCAGGGTGGGATGATAGCGGGCCAGGGTGACCACATACGGCGCCGGGGCGACCTCCAGGGACCATGGGATGGAATCGACTTCCAGGTGGAAGGCTCCCCCGCCCCGGCTGCGCAGCCCGCCGATCCCCCGCTCCCCCAGGGCCCGCAGCCCTTCTTCCACCAGCGCCCGGAAAGAGGGGCCTCCCGCCCAGGCGGGCTGCTCCGCGGACTCCCCCCATGCAAAGGCCACCCACCATGAGATCCGCGGCGAGTAGCGGGCCATGGTCAGGAAGTATAGAAACGTCCCGCCCCCAACCCGGCCGACGGCAACCGACGGCCGCTGGAAATCCGGCTCCCACAGACGCCAGGCGGCGAGCCGGCCCTGCCGCATGGGCCCTGGTAGCTGACTTCGCTCCTCGTCCAGGAGCCGGAAAGGCGCGACCATGGCCAGGGCCCGTTCGCCTTCATTACGCTCTTCGGAAGGATAGAGCTCCTTCACCTCCTCCCCCCGCACAATCCGGGCGAACAGGCCCTCCGAGACCCAGCGCAGACGCCGCGCCTTCTTGCCGGGCCCCGGGGACCAGGAGGCCGGGCGAGGGAAGAAACGCAGGCGGGGGAGTGCGGGAAAGGCGCCCGTCAGCAGGAACGGCGGCTCCCGCCCTGCCC
>JAUQQB010000533.1 GCA_030550075.1 Chloroflexota bacterium
CCCCTCCCCACGGCCCAAAGGGCCGTGGGGAGGGGGGAGAAAGGGGGGTGGGGCCATTCCGTCCTACCTTTAGAGCTTTCAACTGCGTAACTCCTAAGTAGAAGAAGAAGCCCCTCGACTTCCCTGGGATGAAGGCCAACGGCATAAGTCCTTCTCAAATTACAACAGGGCCGCATCTTCTCCTTCCGAATAGGAGGTCCTTATGTTGAAAACCCATGGGTGTGGGGAGTTGCGTCCAACGCACATCGGCCAGGTGATTGAGCTGGCTGGCTGGGTTCATCGCCGTCGAGATCATGGGGGGTTGATCTTCATCGATCTGAGGGATCGTAGCGGCCTGGTGCAGGTGGTGGGCGATCCATCCCGTTCAGCCTCGGCGCATGCGGTCCTGGACGAAGTCCGCCTGGAGTATGTGCTCCAGGTCCGCGGGCTCGTCCGCCGACGTCCGGCTGGTGCGGAGAACCCCAACCTGCCGACGGGGGAGATCGAGGTCGAAGCGCATGAGGCCCGCATTCTGAACCCCGCCCGCCCGCTTCCTTTTTCCCTTGATGATGATGGCCGCCGGATCGATGAGGCGGTCCGCTTGCGCTACCGCTTTCTGGATTTACGCCGTGCCCGGATGCAGCGAAATCTGATGCTGCGCCATCAGACTGCCCGGGCCATCCGGGATTACCTCGATGCCCGAGGGTTCGTGGAGGTGGAGACACCCATTCTGATCAAAAGCACGCCGGAGGGCGCGCGGGACTTCATCGTTCCCAGTCGACTTCATCCGGGGAAGTTCTATGCCCTTCCCCAATCCCCCCAGCAGCTCAAACAGCTGCTGATGGTGGCGGGCCTGGAGAAATACTATCAGATCGCCCGATGCTTTCGCGATGAGGATCTGCGGGGCGATCGGCAGCCGGAGTTCACGCAGCTGGATCTGGAGATGTCCTTTGTGGATCGGGAGGACATCCTTCAAGTCATTGAGGGCTTGCTCATCGAGGTGGTGCAGCGGGTGACCCCGTATAAGCGTTTCCATGTTCCCTTTACTCGCCTCACCTACACGGAGGCAATGGCCCGCTATGGTTCGGATAAACCGGATCTCCGGTTTGGCATGGAGCTGGTGGATTTGACGGATATGTTCCAGGAGAGTGCGTTTGAGGCGTTCCGAGCAGCTGCACGGAGCGGGGGACAGGTGAAGGCATTGCGGGCCCCCGGATGCGCGGGCTATAGTCGCCGTGAGATCGATGAGTTAACGGCCTATGTGAAGTCGCTGGGTGCGAAGGGCTTGATCACCCTCGCCTTCACCGGGGATGGTATAAAAGGAACAGCAGCGAAATTCCTTACCGAGGGAGAGCAAGCAATCATCGCGAAGCGAACCGGCGCAGGAGTGGGGGATCTCATTTGCGTGGTGGCGGATGCACCAGAGACTGTGGCCAAAGCCCTGGGGGGGCTCCGATTGCTCTTTCGGGACCGGTTGCAGCTAGCGGATCCCGACGAGTTTGCCTTCGCCTGGATCCTGGAGTTTCCCATGTTTGAGTGGAATGAAGAGGAGGGCCGCTGGGAAGCCATGCACCATCCGTTTACCTCACCGATGGATGAGGATTTGGACCGCCTGGAAACGAATCCGGCATCAGTTCGCGCCAAGTCCTATGATATCGTGTGCAACGGATATGAGATTGGCGGAGGAAGCATCCGGATCCACCGCCGGGATGTTCAGGAGCGGGTCTTCCGATTGCTGGGCTACACGCCAGAGCAGGCTGGCGTCCGGTTCGGTCACATGCTGGAAGCCTTTGAATTCGGTGCGCCGCCTCATGGGGGAATTGCGCTGGGGCTGGATCGTCTGGTGATGCTCCTGGCGGATGAGCCAAATATCCGGGAGGTCATCGCTTTTCCGAAAACCGCCAGCGCGGTGGATCTCCTTTTCGATGCCCCGTCCGAGGTCGATGAGCGTCAGTTGCGGGAACTTCACGTTCGGGTGATCCGCGAGGATCAAGAGTAGTGCTTTATTAGCCGAATTTTTAAGGCCAGGAATGGAAGACTCGGGGGCCCGAACGCCTGTCCCCACTCGAAACATATCTTTCTTCCCTTCCCCACCCCGCTTCGCGGCATAGGGAGGGGAAAGAAAAGGGGAAAGGTCCTGCTTCGCCCCCCTGGTCCTACTTCAGCGAATCGCAGGTCGGAGCTAGAGGTATTCTTTCATCTCTAGTAACCAGTGATGCGAATCCCCATTCGCCTTCAATTTGGGGATTTTCGGGGCTGGGGCAGGGGCCTTTGGCCCCGCCCCAGCCCCGAAATATTTTTTCTCCCTC
>JAUQQB010000534.1 GCA_030550075.1 Chloroflexota bacterium
GGGGCGCCGAAGGCGCCCCGCTCCGCCCCCAAAAAGGCATTCCGTTCCACCTTTAGAGCTTTCAACTGCGTAACTCCTACCCGAAAAGAAACAGGGCGCGCCCTCACAGGACATCCAGAGGATCCACATCCACCCGCCAGTCCGGCGGCAGCGGGAAATCCCGAAGCCAGGCCGCCGGGTCCGGCCCTCGAAGGAGGATCTGCCACCGGTAAAGTCCTCGCAGGCGGCTGAAGTAGCACGGGGCCGGGCCGATCATCGCAGTTGGAGGAGCGCCTTTGCGTTCCAGGTGATGACGCAGCGCCTCCCCCATCCGTTCCGCCGCCTCCTGGGCTCGATCCGGATCCGCATGCCAGTAGAGCAGACGAACCAGGCGCTGGAAGGGAGGGTATCCGTGCGCCTTCCGGAAGGCCAGTTCCTTGCGATAGAACGATTCTAAATCATAACGCGCCGCTGCGGCAATGGCTGGATGGTCTGGCCGGTAGGTCTGGAGGATCACCCGCCCCCCGAAAAGCCCTCGTCCCGCCCGGCCCGCCACCTGGACCAGCAACTGGAACGTCCGCTCAGCGGCCCGGAAATCCGGCAACCCCAGCCCGACGTCGGCCAGGATCACCCCGACCAGGGTCACCAGAGGAAGATCCAGCCCCTTGGTCAGCACCTGGGTCCCGATCAGGACATCGGCTTCCCCCTCGGCAAAGCGCTGCCAGATGAGCGTATGAGCGGCCCGGGTAGGGGCGGTATCCAGATCCCAGCGCAACACGCGGGCTTCTGGCCAGCGCTTCCGCACGGCCTCTTCCACTGCCTGCGTGCCAATGCCCATGCCTTTAATCCGCCGCGACCCGCATCGAGGGCAGCGGGCGACGGGTTTCTCCACCGCCCCGCAGTGGTGACAGACCCAACGGGTGGGATGGTGGTGTTCGGCGAGGGGAAGATCACAGCGGGCGCATCGGAGCAAATGGCCGCAATCCCGGCAGAACAGGAAGGGCGCGGCCCCCCGGCGGTTCAGGAACAGGATCGCCTGCTGTCCGCGACGGAGCACCTGATCCAGGGCCTTCTCCAGCGCCCGGCTGAAGATCCCGGTGTTCCCGGCTTTCAGCTCCTGCCGCATATCCACGACTTCAACCGAGGGCAGGCCGCTCTCCAGGGCCTCCGCCTCCACTTCCACAAACCGATCGAGGGAGGCCCCAAACTGTCGGGCCTGCTCCATCAGCCGCTGGCGATACCCTCGCAGGCGACGGGGGAGACTCAGCTCCTCCAGCGCGCCCCGCTCCGCCAGATAGCGCAGCTCCACCCCCGGGGTCGCGGTGCCCAGAATGACCACCGCCTCCGCCAGGCGGGCCAGGGCCAGAGCCGCATCCACGGCGTGGTACGCGGGCAGGAGATAGGGGATCTGGGGCAGGATATCCTGCTTATAGCTCGGATCATGAGCTTCATCGATGACGATCAACCCCAGGTCCGGCATTGGGACGAAAAGGGCGGAGCGGGTGCCCACGATCACCCGGGCCTGACGACGACGCACCCGTTCCCACAGGGCCCGTTCCTGAGCGGGGGACATCCCACCGGTCCAGACGATGACCTGGCCCGGGAAGCGAGCTTCGAAGCGGCGGGCGGTCTGGGGGGTAAGCGCCAGCTCCGGCACCAGGACGATGGCTCCCTTCCCCCGGCGCAGGGTCTCGGCCACCGCCCGCAGGTAGAGCTCCGTCTTCCCACTGCCGGTGATTCCGTGGAGCAGGAAGGCATGGAACCGGCCGGCCTCCAGGGCTCGGGCGATCGACCGCCAGGCGATTGCCTGATCCGGCGTCAGGTTCGGCGGCTCCTCGGGCACCGGGTAAGGATCCACCGTCTCCCATGCCGGCTGCTCAAAAAGTTCCAGGAAGCCCCAGCGGGCCAGCTGCTGCAGATCGTGAGGGCGGCAACCGGTCTCTGCCTGCAGCCAGTCAGCTGGCAATGGCCGCGCGGTCGCCTGGAGGCGCTCTAACAGCCGTCGCCGCCGCTCGATCACCGCCCGGCTTCGCCCCAGGCGGAAGGTCGGATCCGGCAGGGTTTTCAATCGGACCCAGCGAAGGGTCGGAAGACGGCGTTCCCCGATCCGCCAGCCCCGCCGGATCCACCCCCGCTGGAGCAAGCGCTGGAGCGCTCGTCGCCGTTCAGTCAGGGGAAAATCCCGCAGGATGGCCTGCACCTCGCTGTGGGTCAGCGGTCCTTCCGTCAGGGCGGCGAGCAGGACCTGTTCCGCGAACGAGACCGCCACCGCCTGCTCCAATCCACCGCCCGAGGGGCCGGAGA
>JAUQQB010000535.1 GCA_030550075.1 Chloroflexota bacterium
GGATCCCCTGACCCCCTTTCCGGAGCCGAAGCGCGCAGGCGCAGCACCTTATACGCGCGGTCCGCCAGAGCGGCCATCACCTCCGGGGGTTCCTCTCCGTGAAGCTGTGCCCAATCCAGACCGATGGCCTCCATCCACGCCTGGACCCGGTGAACCGGCGCATTGACGAACACCCCCACCAGCCGGATCGAGGGGGCTTCCCGGCGGATCGCGGCCGCGATGGCGGCCGCTTGCTCCGGGGGAATGAACCGGGGGCTTTTCGGATAGAACACGAAGCCCAGGGCATCCGCCCCCGCCGTGACCGCGAGCCGCGCATCTTCCAGGCTGGTGATGCCACAGATTTTCACGAACCCCATCGACAGGCCCCCTTCAACCGATCAGCTTCCGCAACTCCCGGGCCGCCGCTTCGAAGTCGAAGCCGTCCGGGTGCGCGCCCGCCTCCATCAGCGCCTCGCCGATCAGCACCGCATCGTAACCCAGGGCGGCCATCTCCCGGAGATCCTCGGGGGATCGCAGGCCGCTCTCCGCAACCGTTCGAATCCCGGCCGGGATGTGAGGCCGCAGTCGCGCGGATACGGTTCGATCCACCCGCAAAGTATGGAGATCCCGGTGATTGACCCCAATCACCCGTGCGCCGGCCTTCAGCGCCTGCTCCAGTTCCTCCTCCCGGTGGACTTCCACCAGGGCGGTCATCCCCAGGGCGTGCGACAGCGCGATAAGATCGGCCAGCCGGGCCGGGTCCAGGGCGGCGACAAGGAGGAGCACGGCATCCGCCCCAGCTGCCCGGGCCTCGTAGATGGGATAGGGATCCAGGATGAAGTCCTTGCGCAGGAGGGGGACCTCCGGAAGGGCCCGGCGGACTGCCTCCAGGTGGGCCAGTTCGCCATAGAAGAATCGGGCCTCGGTGAGCACGGAGAGGGCGGAGGCTCCCGCCTGAACATAGGTGTGGGCCAGGGTGACCGGATCGACGGTCGGGGCGATCGCCCCTCGGGAGGGGGAAGCCCGCTTGATCTCGGCGATCAGGGCAGGCCGATCCCCGCGTCGGGCCAAGGCGGCGGCGAAATCCCGGGCCGGCGGGGCAGCCTCCGCCTCGGCCCGCACCACCGTTAGCGGGCGCCTCCGCCTTTGTCCGGCCAGCTCCTCCTGCTTCCAGGCCAGGATCTTCTCGAGCACCGACATCTCAATTCCTCTTTAGGAGTTACGCAGTTGAAAGCTCTAAAGGTGGGACGGAATGGCCCCACCCCCTTCCTCCCCCCTCCCCACGGCCCTTGGGGCCGTGGGGAGGGGGGAGAAAAATCTTTGCCCCCCAGGGAAACGAACTGCGTAAGTCCTATCCTCTTAATTTCCCTGAGCGAGTGACCGGGTGTAAGCAACGTAGGACTCCAGGACGGCCAGCGCTGCCCCACTCGCCAGGGCCTGCTCGGCCCGTGCCAGGCCCTCCCGGAGATCCTCTACCTGATCGGCCGCCCGCAGCGCGAAAGCGGCGTTCAGCAGGACCGCGGTGCGGAGCGGGCCGTTCTCCTGGCCCTGGAACAGCGCCCGCAACCGCCGGGCGTTTTCCTCCGGAGAGGCGCCGCGAAGGGCGTCCATGGGGGCCCGGGGGATACCGTAATCGGCGGGGTCGAAGATCCAGGTGCGGACTCGACCTTCCACGTATTCCGCCACCCGGGTTGGCCCGACGGGCGTGACCTCATCGACGTTGCCCACGCCGCAGATCACAAAAGCGTGCCGGCTGCCGAGGGCGCCCAGCACCTCAGCCAGCGGCTCAACGAGATCGGGGTTAAACACGCCCGTTACCTGATAAGGCACCTCGGCCGGGTTGCAGAGCGGCCCCAGGATGTTGAAGATCGTGCGGACGCCGATCTCCCGGCGGGGGCCGATGGCGTGCCTCATGGCGGGATGGAAAGCCGGGGCGAACAGGAAAGCGAACCCGATTTCCTGCAGCGCCCGCGCCGCCTGCTCTGGGGTGAGGGTGAGCTCCGCGCCCAGGGCCGCCAGGAGATCCGCGCTGCCGCTGGGGCTGGAGACGGCGCGGTTGCCGTGCTTGGCCACCGGCACCCCCGCTCCCGCCACGACGAAGGCGGCGGCCGTGGAGAGGTTAAAGGTGCGAGCTCCATCACCCCCCGTGCCGCAGGTGTCCACCGCCAGGCCATCATAGGGCACCCGTTGCATCGCGCGGCGCATCGCCCGGGCGCATCCCACGATCTCCGGGATCGTCTCCCCTTTCATCCGCAGGGCGATCAGGAAAGCGCCGATCTGGGCCGGAGTGGCCTCCCCCGCC
>JAUQQB010000048.1 GCA_030550075.1 Chloroflexota bacterium
TGGCCCATGCCTGGGGCATGACCGAGATGACCCCGCTGGGCACCGTCGCCAATCTCAAAAGCTACATGGCGGACTGGCCGGAGGAGGAGCGCTTCGCCATCCGCGCCAAGCAGGGCATGCCCGTCGTCGGCGTGGAGATCCGGGCGGTGGACGACCAGGGGCGGGAGGTGCCATGGGATGGCAAGACCATGGGCGAGCTCCAGGTCCGCGGCCCCTGGGTGATCCGGGCCTATTACAACGATCCTCGCACCACCGAGGCCTTCCAGGACGGCTGGTTCCGCACCGGGGATGTGGTGACCATTGATCCGGATGGCTACATCCAGATTGTGGATCGCACCAAGGACCTGATCAAGAGCGGCGGGGAGTGGATCTCCTCCGTGGATCTGGAGAACGCCTTGATGGCCCACCCCAAGGTCCTGGAGGCCGCCGTCATCGCTGTCCCTCATTCGAAATGGCAGGAGCGCCCGCTGGCCGTAGTGGTCCCGCGGACGGAGTTCAAAGAGGACCTCACGAAAGAGGAGCTCCTGGAGTTCCTGCGGCCACGGTTTGCCAAGTGGTGGTTGCCGGATGATATCGTGTTCGTGGAGGCCATCCCCAAGACCAGCGTGGGGAAGTTCGACAAGAAGGTGCTCCGGGAGCAGTTCCGAGAGTATCGGTTGCCGGAGACGCCGGCCTGATGGAAGGCATCGGTCCCCTTGTGGGTCTGAAAAACGAAGGGGCGCTCAGGCGTGCCGCTGAAGATCTATGATCGGCGGGCGACCTGAGCGCCCCATCTCGGGCGCATTCGAAGGAGAGTTCCCTCCTCCTCGTGGGTTATATCGGCCACCCCACGTGACCGTCCCGGACGACCACGATGGGCTGCCCCTTCGCCCGCATCTGCCGGATCATTTCCTGGGCTCCCTTCGTCAGCCGGCTCCCCGCCACCCCTGGCCACACTTCGCCCAGGACCTTCCGCAGGACCTCTGCCCGACGAACCGATCGCTCCACATCCTTACGGTCCACCACCCAGGATACCTCCAGAACCACATGGAGGACGTCTCCCCTCCGCTGCCCTCGAATCGCCACGTCTGTTAGTCGCGCGTCCTCAAAGGCCTGTGGAGAGATCTCCCCAGCGTCCAGGGCCTGCTCCAGTGCCTCTACGATCTCGGAGGAGGAAAGCGCGCGAACCTTCCGGAAGTCCGGCCGGCCGAAGTAAGCGGCCGCCCGCTCGACATAGAGGCGTCGGAGATCGCGATCTTTAAGGATGGCAACATCTTGTGTGAGGGCCTGCATCGCCTTTGCCAGCTCCCGCACCTGTTCCTCGGTGCGGCGCTGGGCCTCTATGAGGGCGGACACGGTTTCTTCCAGCCGGGCGATTCGTTCTTCGGCCCGTCGCTGGGCTTCTGCCAGCTCCCGCACCTGTTCCTCGGTGCGGCGCTGGGCCTCAATGAGGGCGGACACGGTTTCTTCCAGCCGGGCGATTCGTTCTTCGGCCCGTCGCTGGGCCTCTGCCAGTTCTCGCACCTGTTCCTCGGTGCGGCGCTGGGCTTCTATCAGGGCTGATACGATCTCCTCCAGGCGCGTCAATCGCTCCTCGGCGTGTCGCTGGGCTTCGGCCAGGGCTGAAACGGCTTCCTCCAGCCGTGCGATGCGTTCCTCGGCCCGTCGCTGGGCTTCAGCCAGCTCGGCGAAGCGGCGGTTGGTTTCGGCCCGATGGGCAACGAACTCCTCGTAGTGCCGTCGCTGGGCTTCGGCCAGCTGCCCAACTTGCTCCTCGGTGTGGCGCTGGGCTTCAGCCAGCTCGGCGAAGCGGCGGTCGGTTTCGGCCCGATGTTCCAGAAATTCTTGGCGAAGGGCCGCAAACTCCTTATAGTGGTGTCGCTGGGCCTTTGCCAGGACAATTACGGCATTCCGCACCGCCCGGAGGCTCTTCTCCACATCCCCCATGCGCGTGTGGAGCTGCTGCAGCGTCTCGGGCATTTTCAGCAGCTCCCGAGTCAGCAGGCGCTGGCGCAAGGTCTCCAGCCACTGAGGATGCTGATCCAGAAGCTGAATCAGATCTTCAAAGTCCTGAACAGTGAACGCCATAGAAGCCTCCCCTCTATGAGGATTTTACCACGAGGACCCGGTGCGGTCCTAACGCCCGCAGGCCTGGCATGAAAGGCAGGTCCCCGGCTATTCGCGGTTGGAAGATCGTGAACGCCTCGATGGGCCGCCGCGGCTTCTCCCGGGGTGGCCCTGCTGGGAACCCGACCAGGATCATCCCCTGCGGCTCCCAGTCCGACGGCAGCCCCAGGGTCTCCCGCACGGTCTCCGGGCAGAACAGCGGGGCGCAGATCCAGCAGGCCCCCAGGCCCAGGGCATGAGCCATCAGCAACATGTTCTGCCCGGCCATCGCCACACTCTGGATCGCCATCGTCCGCTCGGCCGCCTGTCGCCGTTCATCGGGATACCGATCCATCTCGAGCATCGACAGGCAGACCACGATCGCCAGCGGGGCGGAAACGATCCGTTCGTAAGAGCGGGCAACGTCCTCCGCAATCCGCTCCTCAGGCACCCCATCCTGCCGCAGATCCGTCGCCAGGCGTTCGCCCATCGCCCGAGCCAGTCGGGCTTTCAGGCGAGGGTCCTCCACCACCGCGAATCGCCACGGCTGGCGATTGTGGGCAGAGGGCGCCCACCGGGCAGCCTCTAACAGTGCCCTCACCCATTCCCCGGGAATGGGATCCGGGCGATACCGCCGGATGGAGTGCCGGGAGCGGATGGAATCCAGCAGCGCCCGGGCGGGAGCCGGGAGGTTTTCCATCAGGGGATCCATGGGAGATCCTCAACGCCGTGGACTGCGTTGGCCCATCGGGCCAGCATGAAGAGGAGATCCGAAAGCCGGTTGAGATACGCCAAGATCCAGGGGGGCACCGGCTCCTGTCGGTGGAGCGTGACCACTGCCCGTTCAGCCCGTCGGCAGACCGTGCGGGCGACATGGAAAGCGGCGCTGAGCGGATGACCGCCCGGGAGGATAAAGACCCGTGTGGGGCCGGCTGTGGCTTCGCACTCGTCGATCCATGTCTCCATCTCCGCAATGCGCCCTTCCGGGGGAGGGGGAAGCGCGGGCGCCCGATCCGCCATCGTGGGATCCAGGGCCAGATAGCTTCCGATCACAAACAGGTCCCGCTGGATCGTCCGCACACGCTCTGCCCATGGAGCCGGGATCCCCATCGCCCCCAGGTAGCCCATCCAGGCGTTCAGCTCGTCCACCGTCCCATAGGCCGTCACGCGGGAGTGATCTTTTGGGACCCGTGTGGGACCCATCAGCTGCGTGGTGCCGTCATCGCCGGTCCGCGTGTAGATCTTCATCCGGTTCCTCCACGATCGCTGCAGGAGTTATTCAGCATCGGAGCGCCGCTTCCTGCCGGTTCATGGCGCGAGATGCCACCAGAGCCATGCGATCCCAAGCCCCAGCAATGCCCCCACGACCACCTCCATCGGGGTGTGACCGATCAATTCCTTCAAGCGCTGCTCGCTAAGCGGGCGGCCGGCAAAGACTTCCTCCAGGATCTGGTTCAAGATACGGGCCTGGATGCTGGCCGCGCGACGAACCCCTGCGGCGTCATACATCACGATCAGGGCGACGATGGCGCTGATGGCGAAGGCCGTGGAGGTTAGTCCCTCTCGTAGCCCTACCGCCATCGCCATGGCGGAGACCAGGGCCGCGTGGGAACTGGGCATGCCGCCGGCGCTGATCAGTAGCCCCAGGTTCAGCCGCCGATATCGAGCCCATTCCACCGGGACCTTGGAGGTCTGGGCCACCGTCCAGGCCAGGAGGGCCGGCACCAGGATCGGATTCTGGAAAAGATCGCTCACATTCATCCCTCACCCCTCGAAAGGGGTCAGACGGATCGCTTCCGCTTCGTCGCGTTCGAGCAGTTGAACCCGGAGCTGTGCTTCCTGTAATAATTGCTGACATCGATCGGCCAGCGCGCGCCCTCGTTCATAAAGGGCCATCGCTTCCTCCAGGGGAAGCCCGCCGCCCTCCAGGGCGCGCACAATCTGTTCCAGCTCAGACAACGCCTCCTCAAAGGTTAACTCCTGGATGGGTTTGTTCATCGGATCCCCCATGATAAACAGATGTTGAGGTCAGGTGGATTGCCTTCGGTGGCCTGCCTGGCTCCAACATCCCTGGTTTAAGGACGTGAGGCTCTTCTCGTTCAGCGAAGAAGAACCCAGGTGACTGCTGGCCTTGCATTTTAAGCTTTGAGCCGGGGACCGGAGGCGCATTCTCCCGGCCATCTTCAGATTGTGGAGGAGAGAACTTGAAGGTCTGGGACGGCTTCCTCAATGGCGAGTGCAACAGCTTGCACCCCGATCTTCAGGGCCGTTGTGGGCCGCAGCCCCCCAATCTCAGCGGGCTTCAGGATCCAGGCCCCTGGGCCGTGGGGCTGAAATTGCAGCGCCACCGTCTCCACCCACTGGCCTTCCGCCATCAACAATTCGATCAACAGCCCATCCCCTTCCACCGGACGATATAGCCTCCTCACCCGCCAGACGGTTTCCCCATCCTGCCAGAGCCGTCCGCATAAGGCCTCCACCACGCGGGAGAGCTCCGGCGCGCCTTTCCAGATCCGGTGGGGCATGGCTTCCTCCGAGCGCATGATACGGGGGAGAGAGGGCACAACGGCCGGCCCGCTCCGTCGCCAGATAAAATAAAAACACGCCCGGCCAGCCGCGAGGGCCTTCCGCTCATAGCGAGTTGGCTCCCGATTCGGCAGCGTGTGAACCCACAGCGTCTCAAAGGCGCTCTCCAGCCCGGGCGTCTCTTTCAGTGCGTCAGCGATCCACAGCGCGTAATCGGCGTCGTCCGTTGCGATCAGGAGCGTCCCCTCCGGCTGCAGGCGATCCGCCGCCAGCCGCAGGAAAGCGGGTGTCAGGAGCCGCCGATGGTGATGCCGGGCCTTGGGCCAGGGATCGGGGAAATTGATATAAAGCCCAGCGATGGATCCCGGCGTGAAAAGGAGGGCCAGGGTGATGAAGGCATCCCCCAGCACCAGCCGGACGTTCTTCAATCCCTCCCGGCGCAGTCGCTTGAGTGCCCATCGAATCGGTTCTAAAGCTCGCTCCACTCCAATGCAGTTGGCCTCCGGCATCCGGCGGGCAAGCGCCGTCAGGAAGGCCCCATCGCCAAACCCGAGCTCCACGTGGAGCGGCCCCCTCCGGCCGAAACAGGCGACCCAATCCATCGGCCATGGCAGATGTTGCAGCTCCAGGAGCCAGCGGGGATCCCCCAGCCGGAACCGCGCAGGAGGAACTTGCAGAGCGGATGCTTCCTCCTTCCAGGCAGATGCCATGCCGATCGCTCCAGCCATAGGGATCAAGATCCCGTTCGGACGTGCAGGAAGCCCGGAACATCGGAGTGGATAAGCTCCTTTCTCGAGGAATTATAAACTGATCCCGTGATGGGCTGTCAGGGAATAAGAGAAAGCGCTTGCACAGTTGATCGGTTCTGGTTAGTGCATTCGAGGCGGACCATTCGGATGGTGTGTTACCGCGGACGAATTGAGATGGCTCTCCGAAGGGCTTCTGGGGAGGATGACGAATAAATGTTTACATACGGACGAGGCCGCCCACAATATCTCTTATGGTTCTTTAAGCTTTCCAAAAAGGGGAAGCCTATGGCCCATGGGATTCTGCAATCGATCTTCCGGGGTTGCTTCCTGTTACTTCTTTCGCTCGTCGCTTGCCACCCGACCTCCAGCGCACGCTACACGCTCGATTTTACGAACGGCGCGCCGGGCTGGTCCCTCCCTGCAGAGGCGCGCTTTGTCGCGCGGGTGGAGGACGGATATCTGGTTCTGAGCCTGAGGCCGCCCCGCATGGTCGGCTGGGCGCTTTCCCCCTTCGCCTTCCAGGACGGGCAGGTGGAGGTGGAGGGGACACTGCTGGAAGGACCGTCGTCCACAGATTACGGCCTGATCCTCGAGACCCAAGAGGGGCGCTTCTATCGCTTCGCTGTCAGCACAGATGGCTATTATGGTGTCTTTTTCTATGAGCGGGGGAACTGGCGGACCCTGGTGGATTGGACCGCTCACCCTGCCATCCGAACCGGGAGGACTACCAATCACCTGCGGGTTCGGTGCACAGGTGCCGAACGGATCTTCTGGGTCAACGGCATGGAAGTCGCCCGGGTCCAGCGTGGATCGATTGAGGGAGGAGGGCGGGTCGGCGTGAGCATCGGGACCATGGTCCGGGGCGATGCCCGTGTGGCCTTCGATCGGTTCATCGCGGTGCGGGATCGCTGAAATCGGCGGGCTGCGGGTGCTTTCAAGGGGCCCGCAGCCCGCTTGAATGGGCTCAGCGGATCGCCCGCTCCGTTTCCGCGTCAAAGAGGTGCATCCGATCCATGTCAAAGAGCACACGGATCGTGTTCCCCACCAGGGCCCGGGTCCGCGGGTCCACCCGCGCGACGAAGGTCTGGCGGTCGATCACTAAGTGAAGATGGACCTCGCTTCCCATCAGCTCCCGCACATCCACCCGCGCCTGAACCTCTGCCGGATGATTGAGGGGCGGGGCGAATTCAGGGTCATAGATGTGCTCCGGCCGCAGGCCGAAGATCACCCGCCGTCCTGTATGCGGACGATACATGGTCGCCCGATCCGGCGGGACCGGCACACGGAGGGCGCCGATTTCGACCCACAGCCTATCTCCTTCTGGCACCAGCCGGGCCTCGAAGAAGTTCATGGGCGGGGAGCCAATGAACCCGGCCACGAAGAGGTTCTCCGGCCGTTCATATAGGTTCTGGGGTGTGTCCACCTGCTGAAGCACCCCGTCCTTCATCACGGCGATGCGGGTGCCCATGGTCATGGCCTCAACCTGATCGTGGGTCACATAGACGAAGGTCGTCCCCAGGCGCTGGTGCAGCTTGATCAGCTCCGCCCGCGTCTGCACCCGTAGCTTGGCATCTAAGTTCGATAGCGGCTCATCGAACAGGAAAACTGCCGGGTCGCGGACGATGGCACGGGCCACGGCTACCCGCTGGCGCTGGCCGCCCGACAGTTGCCGCGGCTTGCGGTCCAGCAGGTGCTCGATCTCCAGCATTCGCGCCGCCTCCCGCACCCGCCGGTCGATCTCCGCCTTGGGCACTTTCCGCATACGCAGGCCAAAGGCGATGTTGTTGTAGACGTTCATATGGGGATAGAGGGCATAGGACTGAAAGACCATTGCGATGTTGCGGTCCTTGGGAGGGATCTCCGTCACATCCCGATCTCCGATGTAGATCCGTCCGCGGGTGACCTCCTCCAGGCCCGCCAGGAGGCGCAGGGTGGTGGTCTTGCCACATCCTGAGGGGCCGACCAGCACCAGGAATTCCCCATCGGGGATATGCAGCGTGAAGTCCTTCACGGCCACTACATTTCCAAACTGCTTGGTCACATTTTCGAATGCCACGCTCGCCATGAGTCTTCCCCCCTGGTAGAAATCCGCCTGTCCAGGATCCGCCCTGATTGGATGGCGGCTATAACGGATTGGGATTTTTCCTTATCATTGTAATCTGATCGATCCACTTGAGCAACGGCCTGCTTAAGAAGGATACCCCCCGGGCTTATCGAGGACCGGCCTCTCAAGAACTTCTCTTCCTTGGCCTTGCCCGGAGAGGGTCTGGGCAACAACCTGCCACCCAGGGGGAGTGGATCCTTTTGGGGGCAGGGCAGGCCGCCGAAGGCGGCCTGCCCTGCCTCCGAACCTCCTAACCCTGGATGGATAGACCAGGAACAGAATGCGCATGCTCCGAACATGAGCCAAGTTTGTTTTGGGGTAGGCCGGGTGCCAAAGGCACCAGCCTTTAAAACCCAGAGGGAGCAGCAACCTCTGTTCGCTGCCGAAGAAGAAGTGCGTCCCGAGAGAGCCCGCTGAAAGGTTTCAAACAGGGCCCTTTGGGACACGCCATTTGCATTTCAGAGATTGGTCATTGGCCCTGGGGCTCCATAAAATGGATATCATATGCATCTTTAAAAGAGCTTCCAATCGCCGCAATCAGGGAGGTGGGTGGAATGCGTTGCATCGGGGTAATGACGAGTGGAGGAGATGCGCCGGGCATGAATGCCTGCATCCGGGCGGTGGTGCGCACCGCTGCTTATCACGGCATGCGGGTGATGGGGATTCGTCGAGGGTTTCAGGGCCTGATCGATGGGGAAATTATGGAGCTCCGCCCGCGCGACGTGGGTGGCATCATTCAGCGTGGGGGAACCATTCTCCAGACTGCCCGTTCGAAGGAGTTCATGACGGAAGCCGGACAGCGCGAGGGGCTGCGCCGCCTGAATCAGTATGGCATCGAAGGGCTGGTGGTTATCGGCGGCGACGGGTCGATGCGGGGGGCCCTGGCGCTTCATCAGCGCGGTGTCCCCGTGGTGGGAGTTCCTGCCAGTATTGATAACGACATCTGGGGCACCCACATGAGCATTGGGGTTGACACGGCCCTGAACACCATTATCGATGCGATCGATCGGCTACGGGATACGGCCTCTTCCATTGGGCGGGCCTTCCTGGTGGAAACCATGGGACGGGATTGCGGGTATCTGGCTCTGATTGCTGGGGTGATCGGTGGGGCGGAGATCGTGTTGATCCCGGAGCGGGAGACCCGTCTGGAAGACGTCGCTCAGGCGGTGATGGATGCTTATGAGCGGGGGAAGACCCATGCGCTGATTGTCATCGCGGAGGGAGCTCCTTACCGGACGACGGAAGTGGCCAAGTTCCTGGAAAGTCATCCCATTGGCTTCGATGTGCGGATCACGATCCTGGGCCATATCCAGCGGGGAGGAAGCCCCACCGCCTTCGATCGCCTGCTGGCCACTCGCATGGGGGTGAAGGCGGTGGAAGCGATGCTGGCAGGGGAGCGCGGGGTGATGACCGCCTTGCAGGGGCGGGAGATCGTAACCATCCCGCTAGAGGAGGTGGTGCAGCGCCGACGAGAGGCGAACCTGACTTACTACGACATGGTGTTAATGCTAGCACGCTGAAGTCTCATGCCCTCCTACGGCCTGAGGGGCTATGAAGAGGTCTGGGAAGAGAGCTTCTGGGCCGCCTAAAGCCTTTGGGTGGTCGCTCCACCAGTAGCATGGAAGAGATCAAGCGGGGTCTGATCAGGCCCGCATGGTATGATCCACCGCCGGGCCGGTCTCTCCTCGTAACACGGCTATGGCATGGGGTAGCACTCGTCCCAGGAGATCCATCGCCTCTCGCACTGCCCGAGGGCTGCCCGGCAGGTTAATGATCAAAGTCCGCCTGCGAACCCCCGCGACACCCCGGGAGAGCATCGCGAACGGAGTTTGCTGGAGGCTATGCAAGCGTAGCGCCTCAGCGATACCCGGAGCCTCTCGCTCCAGCAGCGGCCGCGTGGCCTCCGGGGTGAGATCCCGGGGGCCCAGCCCGGTGCCTCCCGTCGTCAGAATCAGATCCAGACCTTCCTCATCGCACCACACCCGCAATGTTCGCTGGATCGTCTCCACCTCATCGGGGACCACCGCATATTGAGCGATCGTCCAGCCCATCTGTTCGGCGATCCGCTGCTGAAGGATGGCCCCGCTTTCGTCCGGGTAAATTCCCTGAGCGGCTCGATCGCTGATGGTGAGAATGCCAACCCGGATGGTTTCCATTCGCGTGGTTCCTGACCGAATCGCAGAAAGATTAAACTCAGCGTCCCTCTGGGGCCCTCTCCTGGCTATCCCGAGCAGCGGCTTTCAACGCGGCCAGAACCGGTGGGATGACTTCCTCCAGGGGACCGGGGAGCAGGCAGCCGGCTGCGGGGGGATGCCCGCCTCCGCCGAGGGCCATGGCCACCCGTGCCACGTCATATCCGGGTCGGGCCCGCATGCTGACTTCCACTTTCCCATCGTCCCGTTCGGTGAACACTGCAGCGATTCGGGCCTCCTCAGCTCCAATGAGGAAGCTGGAGAGGCTAAGATCGTTCGCATGGGTCAGCCCGGAGGCGGCCCGCATTTCCCGGGTGATCACGGTCCAGATCACCCCGTCCTCCATTCGGACACTTGCGAGGGCCTGACCGAAGAGGCGAATAGCGGTCAGGGGGCGGCGATTAAAGAGCACATCGACCAGGGCAGGAAGGGAGGCACCTGCTTCCATCAACCGGGTCACCTCCTGCATGACCCGGGCGTTGACGTTGGCGGTGCGCAGGCCCATGGTATCCCCCACGATGCCCGCCAGCAGGATCGAGGCCAGCTCCGCATCCAGCGTCACGCCCAGATCCTCCGCCAGCCAGAGCACCATTTCGGCCGTCGCCACCGCGGAGGGATCGATCCAGTTGATGGTCCCAAAATGGGTGTTGGTGACGTGGTGATCGATGTTCAGCAGGGGAACGCCCTGGAGCTCGGCGAAGGCTTTGCCGAGGCGACCCGGGTCGCTGGCGTCCAGGCTGACCAGGAGATCGAAGGAGCCCCGGGCGACCCGAGCGATTTCCTCTGCATGGGGGAGGGCCTTCAGGCGAGTGGGAAGATCGTCGTCACAAAAGGCCTCCGCCGTTTTCCCCAGGCGCCGGAGGATCTGCACCAGACCGATCGCGCTGCTGATCGCATCGGCATCCGGCGAGACGTGGGTGGCCACAGCCACCCGGCGCGCTTCTTTTAAGACCTGTTGGGCCTGCTCACGACTCATCCAGCGGCTGCTCCTTTCCATGGAGCTTCGATAGCAAGCGTTCAATCCGATCCGCTCGGTCGAACGTATCATCCCATTTGAAAATGAGATCGGGGATCCTGCGCAAAATCACCCGCCCGGCCAGCTCATGCTTCAGGTAGCCTTTTGCATGCTCCAGCCCCGCCAGCACCTCCTCCCGCCGCGCGGGATCCGTCGGCCAAGCCGTCACATAAACTTTGGCGATGGTGAGATCCGGGGCCGGCTTCACAGCGGTCACCGTCACCCCTGCGACCCGTGGATCCTTCAATTCGGTGATCAGGGCGCTTAATTCCTCTCGCAGCAATTCCCCAATCCGTCGTTGACGACGCTCTCCCATGGCAAACCTCCAGGGCGTTCCATCCTAACACAGGAAAACAATCCCGTCAACAAAAGAAAAAGTTTGAAGGCTGGGCAAGCTGCTCAGCCCCTGAAAGCCCCTCCACGGGGGTCTTGATCCAGGAGAGTAAGTCTCTTAAATTTTTTCCGGCGGCCTTCGAAGGTGAGCCAGCAGTTCGCCCCGGTGCCGGGGATCGGTGCGGAAGACCCCGGTGAGGGCCTGGGTAACCATGCGGGCCTGGGATTTGCGAACCCCTCGCATCATCGCACATAGATGCGCGGCCTCTACAATGACCGCCACGCCCTGGGGATGCAGCACGGTCTCCAGGAAATCCGCGATCTGCCGTGTCATCCGCTCCTGAACCTGAAGGCGGCGAGCGAAGAGCTCCACCACCCGGGGGATCTTGGAAAGGCCAATGATCCGACCATTGGGGATATAAGCCACGTGAACCCGTCCATAGAACGGCAGGAGATGGTGTTCACACACGCTGTAGAACTCGATGTCCCGCACCAGGACGAGGTCGTTATCCTCCACCTCGAAGATCGCCCCGTTGATCAGATCCACCGGATCCATCCAGTAACCTGCCAGCACCTCCTGAAGCATCTCCGCCACCCGCGCAGGGGTGCGCTGCAGGCCCTCCCGCCCCGGGTCCTCTCCCAGCGCCGCCAGCAGCTCCCGGATCACTCCGGCCAGCCGCGTCAGGTCTGGAGGTTGGGCGATCCATTCCGCTTTCGCGATCCAGTCCTGTGGATCCATTTGCGCTTTCCTCCTGCTCTGTGATAACCTGTGGTGCTCGTTCGGGTTCCTGGCAAGGTGGAAAAGGACGGCCCCTCCCCCTTTCTCCCTCCTCCCCGCGGCCAAAGGCCTCCGGCCCAGCCCCCGAAAACCTCAAATCAAAAAATGGACAAAGCACCCGCACTAATGGTTATAGGAGTTGGGCGGTTGAAAGCTCTAAAGGGGGGACGGAATGGCCCCACCCCCCTTTCTCCCCCCTCCCCACGGCCCAAAGGGCCGTGGGGAGGG
>JAUQQB010000049.1 GCA_030550075.1 Chloroflexota bacterium
AGGGACGCGGGGAGAGGGGATGAAGGGGATAGGGCTCCTTCAACTCACCTTCGCCAGAGGCCAACCGCGTAAGTCTTATTGGTGTTTGGGGGGCAGGCAGGGCCTGAAGATCGCGTGGCCTGCCCCTCAAGGCCCATTGGAGGAGCTGGGAGAGAAGGAATGACCTTGCGCCCGGGAGATCGACGGCCGTGGACCGCTTGGCTGTTTGTGGGCCTGGCGGTATTGCTCCTTTTCCTTTACGGGCTCGGATGGCTTCAGCCGGTGGAGTCCCTCCTGGTGATCCCCCTGACACCCCTCCAGCGCTTCATGGCTGACTTGGGACGCAACACTCTGGGCGCAGTAGGATTCCTTCGTGAGATCCGGGATCTTCGGGAGGAAGTAGAGCGGTTGCGGGTTCAGGTTGAAGATCTGCAGACAGAGAATCTGCGCCTGCGGGAACTGGCTGCGGAGAACGCAGAATTGAAGGCGCTGCTGGGGATCGTTCAAGAGAACCCTCAAACGACCTTCGTGACCGCGGCAGTGATCGGCTATGAAACGGATCCCTATCTTCGCTTTCTCATCCTGGATGCGGGAACTCGCCAGGGCGTTCGGGAAGGGATGCCAGTGATCACCCGAGGCTCAGCCCTGGTCGGGCGGATCGCTTCCGCGGAGCTCAACCGTTCTCGGGTGCGTTTGCTGACTGACGGAGGAAGCCAGGTGGGGGCGCTATTGCAAACGACGCGGGCGACTGGCATGGTCATCGGCCAGCCGGATGGAAGCCTGTTGCTGGACTTCGTGCTGCCGGATGAGGAGATCCTTCCAGACGATGTCGTGCTGACCTCTGGAGTAGGGGGCCAGATCCCTCGGGCGCTGGTCATCGGCCAGGTCCTCGAGGTGCTGGGGCCTGAAGAACCTTTCCAGCGTGCCCGGATTCGACCTGCTGTGGATCCTCGACGGCTAACTTATGTGCTGGTGATCACAAGCTTTCCCGGGATGGAGGTCTCTGGCTCATCTCCATAAGAAAAAGGGCGAGGTTGGCTGGCAGATCCCCAAGAGGGGATTCAGCTCTCTACTTCCCACCGTTCCGGGTGTCGATGAAAAACTGGCCTTCTTGGAGGTTCTTGCACTGGGCGTTCACCCTCGTTGATGCCTCCATGGGGGTCGGTGAAGACTGACCTCAGGGCCGAATCGGCCCTCCGTATGGGTTAGCCACGTCAGCTACGCTCAAGGAATTCGGATTCTATGCGAAGGCGATGGGTTCAGGTCCTGGGTGTTCTGGGCAGCGCTGCGCTGATCCAGGCCACATGGATCCCCATGGGAATCCCAGATCCCGGGCGACCCAATCTGGTCTTCCTGGTGGTCGCCACCGCAGCCTTTCTCGCCCCTCTGGAGGAAGGACTGAAGTGGGCACTGGCCGGAGGGCTGCTGCTGGACCTCTTCTCCGGCGGACCGATGGGGCATAGCGCTCTGGCCCTGATGGCCATGGTTCCGCTCGCCCATGGGCTCAGCCGGCCGGTTTTCCGGGGACGATTGTTCATGCCGGCCCTGGTGGCCGCTGCAGGCACTCTCCTGATGGAAGGGGTTCGAGGGATCCTCTTGATGGTTTTACAATATCCAGTGGACTGGAACGCGGCGCTCCGACAGGTGATGTTACCGGAAGCGCTCTGGAATACGGTGGGGATGTTGTTGCTCTATCCGCTCTTTCGTGCGCTCCGTCCCCGTCCGGAACGGCCGGTGTTACGTTCATAACCAGGGGTTTCCGGGAGTTGGGCCTTGGGGGCTTGCGGCGATGCCTCACCGCCCGAATGGGCCGCCCGCAAATGGCGCGATGCGCGGGTCATTTCGCAGGGGCAGCCCCGTGTCTGCTTGTTTCAGGCAGGCCCCTATGGCTGCCCGAAGGGACAACCATAGAGAGTTGCCCCTACAATCCGGAGAGCGATCAGAACCCAGCGATGTCGGAACCTTATCCACCTCGTGCGGAGTCGGAAGCTCTGGATAGCGTGGCGGTGTTCCGCCCCCCTCCACCGCCTCGTTCTTCCCCTTATCTCCGCCTGATCCTTTGGGGTTTATTCATTGCCGTCTCGTTCGCCGGATTGGGTTATCGCCTCTATCGGCTCCAGATCCTGGAAGGTCCCGGATATCAGGCCCTGGGGGAACGCAACCGCCTCCGGGTCACTTCCCTGGAGGCTCCCCGGGGGCTTCTTCTGGATCGCCAGGGCCGCCCGCTGGTCTGGAACGACCCCGCTTTCCGGATCCTGGTGATCCCGGGGGACCTTCCGGAGGATCCAGCCCGACGGGAGGCGATCTTCCGTCAGCTCAGCCAGGCCACGAATTCCACGAATGAGGACACGAATGCCATTCGTGCTCCTATTCGTGACATTCGTTCCATTCGAGACCGGATCGAGGCGGCCGCTCGGGAGGCCCCCTTCCGGCCCCTGGTCTTGAAAGAGCCGGTGGATCGGGAGGTGGCCTTCCGTCTGATGGAGGAAGGCGAACGGCTCCCCGGCGTTCGGGTGGAGCCCATCCTGCAACGGCGTTACCCAACCGGCGCGCTGACCGCCCACGTGGTGGGCTCTGTCGGGCGTATCCCGGCGGAGCAGGCCCCGCGTTATCATGCAGAGGGTTACGATCCGGCCACGGATCGGGTGGGGCTCAGCGGCCTGGAATATGCCCTGGAGTCCTGGCTGCGGGGCGTGAAAGGAGCGCGCTATGTGGAGGAGGACGCCCTGGGACGGCCGGTGCGGGTGCTGGCGGAGATCCCCCCACAGGCCGGAGCGCGGATCACGCTGACGCTGGATCTGGATCTGCAGGCGGCGGCGCGGGCGGCGCTGCAGGCGAAGCTGGATGAGCTGAATCACATCGCTGGCCGGGAGATCACCCGACGGGGGGTGGCCATCGTGATGCGGCCGACCACGGGCGAGATCCTGGCGATGGTTAGCCTTCCGGACTACGATAACAACCTGTTCGTCGGACCGGATCTTCCTCAAGCCTATCCTCGATTGCTGGAGGATCCCTTCGGCCCGCTGCTGAACCACGCGATCGCCTCTCAGTTCGCGCCCGGTTCCTCATTCAAGCCCATTGTGGCCGCGGCCGCTCTTCAGGAAGGCGTAATCACCCCACGGACCCAGCTGTTCGACCCCGGAGAGATCGTCATCCCTAACCGGTATTTCCCCAATGATCCAGGGCTGGCTCAGCATTTCTTCTGCTGGCTGCGCTCCGGCCATGGCTGGCAGAACGTGGTGGATGCCCTGGCTAATTCCTGTAATGTGTTCTTTTACAAGGTGGCCGGAGGCTATGATGTGCCGGGGGAGCCACCCTTCGAGGGGCTGGGGATCGAGCGTCTGGTGCGCTATATGCGCGCCTTCGGCCTGGGCCAGCCGACGGGGATCGAGCTGCCCGGGGAGGCGGCCGGGCAGGTGCCGGACCCGGAGTGGAAACGCCGCACATTTGGGGAGACTTGGTCTACCGGGGACACCTACAACCTGGGGATCGGGCAGGGGTATCTGCTGGTGACGCCATTGCAGCTGATCAACGCCGTCAATGCGATCGCTAACGGCGGAACGCTCTATCGGCCCACACTGGTCTGGGAGATCGCCGATTCTCAGGGGAATCTCCTGAAATCCTTCCAGCCGGAGATCATCGGCCGGCTCCCGATCGCGCCAGAGCACCTGGCGATCGTGCGGGAGGGCATGGTGGCAGCGGTGGAGCGCGGCACGGCAACCCGGGCTCAGATTCCTGGGATCCGCATTGCCGGCAAGACCGGGACGGCGGAGTTCTGTGATGACCTGGCGTTTCGGATGGGATGGTGTCAGGGGCGACGACTGCCCAGCCACGCCTGGTTCGTCGCTTTTGCGCCGGCGGAGGCGCCGGAGGTCGCCGTGCTGGTGTTCATCTGGAATGGGGGGGAGGGATCCCAAAACGCTGCGCCGGTGGCCCGGCAGATCCTGGAGGCCTATTTCCGGCGGTGAGCGGCGATGGCCGGATCACCCTATCTTCGATCCGGGGGGAATCCTATGTGGCGTGCGCTCTTCGTCTCGCTCTCGCGTAACCGGACGATGAAGGAACGGGTGATGCGCTGGGGGTTCGTATGGCGAGCCGCCTCGCGCTTTGTGGCCGGCGAGACCCTGGAGGATGGCCTCCGAGCCATCCGGGAGCTGGAAGCACTGGGCATTCGGGGAATCCTGGATCATTTGGGGGAAAACGTGGAATCGGAGGCCGATGCGAACCGGGCGACGGAAGATTATCTGCTTGCCCTGGACCGCATCGAGACCATGAGGTCTGGAGGGAGCCTTGCCCTCTCGTCTCTCCCCCATCTGGCGGTCAAGCTGACCCATCTGGGGCTGGACATCCACGAAGAGCTTTGTGAGCGCAACCTGCGGCGGGTGATCGAACGGGCAGCCAGGGCTGGGACCGTAGTGGAGATCGATATGGAGAGCAGCGCTTATACGGAGCGAACCCTGAACCTCTACCGGCGCCTGGCCTCCGAGTATCCGAACACCCGGATCGCCATTCAGGCCTATCTCTATCGTAGCCGGGAGGATGTGGAGCGCCTGATTGAGGAAGGGATCGCCCGGATCCGGTTGTGTAAAGGGGCTTATCAGGAGCCGCCTCATCTCGCCTATCCTCGAAAACGGGATGTGGACGCCAGCTATGTGCGGTTGATGGAGCGATTGCTCTCCGCAGAGGCGCGGGCCCGGGGTGCTTATGTGGCCATCGCCACCCACGACGAACGCATCATCCAGCGCGCGCTGAGCCGGATCAGGGAATGGGAAGTGCCCCGTGATGCCTTCGAGTTCCAGATGCTTTATGGAATCCGACGGGATCTTCAGGCGGCCTTAGCCCGTCAGGGGTTCACCGTGCGGGTCTATGTGCCATATGGGACAGAGTGGTATCCCTATTTCATGCGACGCCTGGGGGAACGACCCGCGAACGTCTGGTTTGTGGTGCGGAATCTTTTCTACGCTTAGCGAAGTGCCCGTTATGGGCGTTCGCAAAAAGACTACGGGCACTTGCGTGCCCTACTACGAACAGGAAAAGCCTTTTGTTTGTAGTAGGGCACGGAGCGAAGCGGAGTGCCCGTTATGAGCGTGCACAAAAAGAGAACGGGCACTTACGTGCCCTACTACGAACAGAAAAAACCTGTTTGTAGTCGGGCACGGAGCGAAGCGGAGTGCCCGTTATGAGCGTGCACAAAAAGAGAACGGGCACTTACGTGCCCTACTACGAACAGAAAAAACCTGTTTGTAGTCGGGCACGGAGCGAAGCGGAGTGCCCGTCTAAGCGTTCACAAAAAGACAACGGGCACTTACGTGCCCTACTACGAACGAGAAAACCCCTGTTTGTAGTAGGGCACGGAGCGAAGCGGAGTGCCCGTTAATCATTCCCCGAAATAGAACAGGTGCAGATGCGCCAGGCCACGGGTCAACTCCATCGATCCGCCATGAACCCGATGACTTACAGGTTGGGATCCTGGACGCCAGGTCGAAAAATCCTGCTCGGTCTGCTGCTCCTCAGCCTGGGGTTGCTGGGCCTGGGGCTAACCGGCCAGATCCTGCGGGCTCGCTGGCGGGGAACGACCGCCGGGTTCCCGCCGCCGATCCCATGGTCCGGCGAGCCCCGGGTAGGTCTGAACATCCCCCTGTTCGGGCAAAGCCCCGAGATCCGACAGCGCGATCTGGCCCAGATCCGCGCGTTTGGGATCTCCCGCATCCGCGCGTTCTTCCCGTGGTCGCGGATCGAGCCGGAGCGGGGGCGCCTGGACTGGGAGGAGGTCGACGCCGTGATGGCGGACGTGCAGGCGGCGGGCCTGGAGTTAGTGGCGGTGCTGGGAGATAGCCCCTCCTGGACCGCCCGACGATCCGGCCCCATGGCCCCCCCGCTGGATCCCATGGACTTCGCCCGGTTCGCCGGGGCGTTCGCGGCGCGTTACGGGCGGCAGGTGCGGTTCTACCAGATCTGGGATGAGCCGAACCTCACCATCGGCTGGGGCGGCGGGATCCCGGATCCGAAAGCGTATGCCACCCTGCTGCAACAGGCGGCCACGGCGATCCGACAGGCGGATCCCGACGCGGTGATCGTGCTGGCCGGACTGGCCCCGACGGTGGAGCAGGGCCCATGGAATCTTGCCGACTGGCTGTTCCTCGAACGGCTTTATCAGCTTGGCGCCCGGGATTTCTTCGACATCGTCGCCGTCAAGCCCTACGGATTTAACACCGGTCCCGATGATCGCCGGGTGGATCCCGATGTCCTGAATTTCTCCCGCGCGATCCTTCTGCGCGAAGTGATGATGCGCTATGGGGATGAAGGGAAGCCGGTCTGGGCCAGCCACTGGGGGTGGAACGCGTTGCCACCGAGCTGGACCGGTCATCCCTCCATCTGGGGTCAGGTCGATGAGGCCACGCAGGCCCGCTATATCCGGGAGGCGGTTGAGCGGGTCCGGCGGGAATGGCCCTGGATGGGCACCATGTTTCTGGAAACCTGGCGACCGGACGCCCCGCCGGATGATCCCCGCTGGGGCTTCGCCGTGGTCGATCCCTTCGGGCGGCTGCGACCGGCCGCCGAGGCGCTGCAGGTGGCGGCCCGGAGCGCGCCCTTTACCCCCGGATACTATCCGGCAGCGATCCCTCAGGAAAGCGCGAACGGATCCGCTTATGGACCGCCGCCCGGGGCGATCTACGAGGGCGCTTGGCGCTTCTCCGCCCTGGGGGCGGACATCGGACAGGAGGCGGGGGATCGCCTGAGTTTCACCTTTGAGGGAACGGGACTGGCCCTGCGGGTCCGACGGGGAGGGTATCGGGCCCATCTGTATGTGTGGGTGGATGGGCAGCCAGCGAATCGGCTGCCCCGGGATACGCAGGGGGCTTATCTGGTCCTGACGTCTCCGGATTATGCCACCCCGGAGGTGGTGACGATCCCAGTGGCGGAGGGATTGCCCTATGGGCCTCATACGGTGCGCATCGAGGCGGAGCGGGGATGGGGACAGTGGGCCCTCGTGGGATGGAGTATCTCCGGCATCGGGCCGGCGGTCCCATGGTATCGAGGGGCACTGATCCTCAGCCTCCTGGGGATCGGGCTTGGAGGATGGCTGAGCATTGGCGGCCTGATCCAGGGCTGGCGAGCCGCCCCGGGGACCCTTCCAGGAGCCTGGTCCGCGCTGGCCGATCGCCTGGGATGGTGGGGGGCATGGGGGCTATCCGGCGCGGTCTATCTGGGGATGTGGTGGACGGCCATGGAGGCCTGGGGGAATCGCCGATGGGGGGAAGCTGGCTGGCTGGGTTTGGGGCTTGTGGTGAGCGGGATCTTTTATCTGGCGCCGCGAATCGCGCTCACGGCGCTCACTGCATTGCTGCTCCTCGGGCTACTCCTGGCGCGTCCGACGGTGGGTCTGGCCCTCGCCGC
This sequence comes from Chloroflexota bacterium, assembly GCA_030550075.1. GTDB lineage: Bacteria > Chloroflexota > Anaerolineae > Thermoflexales > Thermoflexaceae > Thermoflexus. Next base: position 7,378 of record JAUQQB010000049.1, read on the forward strand.
TTTCTGGGCACCCTTCTATCTTTACCCGAAGCCGTTCTTCGAGAAGGCCTTCTCCATGGTGGAGCTTTCCATCCTGATGACCACAGCAGCCTGGGTCATCCGCCAGGCGCTCCTCCAGCGAAAAAGCCCCTGGGCAGGGTGGAAATGGGACGAAGCCGATCGCTGGATGCTGGTTTTCTTTGGGGCCGCCACGCTCAGCGCCGCCCTGGCGACGTTCCAGCGGGTCGCGTGGCGGGAATGGCGGATGGTGATCCTGGAGCCTTTGCTATTCTATGCGCTGGCTCGGGCGATGCGACCCACCCGCTCGGAATGGGGGGCAGTGCTGGGCGCTTTCATGCTTGGAGGGCTCGGGGCGGCCGGCGTTGGGCTCGCCCAGTGGATCACCGGGATCGGGCTGATCACCGGCGAGGCCGGTGCCCGTTGCGTCCGGGGCCCATTCGGTTCCCCCAATAACCTGGCCCTTTATCTGGGACGGGTGTTCCCCTTCCTGCTGTCGCTCCTGTGGAGCCAATCCGGTAAGCCGGGAGGCCCACACTCCCATGGCTCTGGAGGACTGGCCTGGATTCGCATCCTGGCTGGGATCGCGCTGATCCCGGTCAGCCTGGCCCTGGTGGGAACCTGTTCCGAGGGGGCCGGGTTCCTGGGGATCCCGACCGCGCTGGCGGTAATGGGTGGGTTGTGGCTTCGGGATCGCTGGGGAAGGCTGTCCGGACGGGCGCGCTGGGGACTGGGCGTCCTGATGCTAACAGGGGTGCTGGTCTTCGCGCCGATGATCGCGCCGCGCCTCGGTGAGGCCCTCGCGCAGCGAGCGGCAACACCGGGCAGCACGGTGTTCTTCCGTATCCGCCTGTGGGCCAGCACGATGGATCTGCTTCGTGAACACACGATCTTCGGCGTTGGACCGGACAATTTCCTCTACTGGTATCGAAGCCGCTACATCCGTCCGGATGCCTGGCAGGAGCCGAATCTTTCCCATCCTCACAATGTCTTCCTGGATTTCTGGGCGCGGACGGGGCTGCTGGGGCTGGGGGCCTGGATCGCGTGGCAGACGTTGTTCTGGCGTCGGGTTGGTCGCCGCGGGGCTTCTCAGGATCCCTGGCGCTGGGGAGCGGCTGGGGCCATGGCGGATGTGCTGGGGCACGGTCTGGTCGATAATGGGTTCTTCCTGGTCGACCTGGCGATGGCGTTTATGATCGTCTTCCTCACGGGAACCCGTGGGAGCATAACGCAACAAGAAGAAAGCGTTGGGGAAGCGGGTTGAGTCAGGCATAGAAACCGGTAATGACAGCGGACCGGATCGGGAGGGCGATCCATCCGTAGGAGATTCCGCGCAGGGGTCTCTCCCGATATGAGATCGGCTGGCCATCCGCCTCCACGCGGGTGAGGCGCAGGCTCTGGAATTCAAGGGGCATCCCGATCTCCCACTGGAAAGCCAGGGAGGCAGCCGGGATCACCCGAAAGCGGAGCTGCCGGGCCGTCGGATTCCACCGAACCGCCTGGAAGACAGCCCCCATGCGGGCTTCCACGAACTGAAGCCAGCGCTGGGCAGACCATATAGGAAGCCCATACGCCACGGCGGCATCCAGCACACCCTCCAGCCAGGCCGCCTGGGCCGCGGCCGCCTCGCCGCCGATCGCGAAGGGATCGATATGGGCCTGGAGGCCGATCGCCCCCCAGGCCCCCTTCGCCGCCCGCTCGATGAGCGCTCGGGAGATCTCCACCGCCTTCGCCGGCGGGAACTGGGGCGCCCCTTCCCAGGTCCACCCGATGAGCTGCTCGTCCACCAGATGGGTGGGCTGCTGATAGATCGCCAGCAGCCTCCCCTGTTCATCCACAAACCGCATTGGGAGGCCGCTTCCGGTGAAGTAGCCGAAAGCCCACTCTCCATCCGGCTTCCGAAACAGCGGGCCGATGAGATAATAATCCAGGTTCATCCGGATTCCATACTTCGCCTGCACCCGCGCGGTCTCCACCCAGCCGCTCCACAACACGCGGTGGGTGCGCACGGTCGGGGGAACCGGGCCATAGCCCATCCCGGTGAAGACCTCCCAATCGCGCCGCCATCCAGCCTCCAGTCCCTCCTCAACATAGGGATGGATTCCGAACTCGTGCCCGCGTTCCCGCCAGGCCTGGACGTGTTCCGGTTGCACCACGTGGGCCGCGGATCGCTCCAGCCAGTTCCGCAGACGATGCCACGCTCGCTGTGCGGGGTTCCGGGGTAAAGGAGCGTAGTAGACGCTGAACCAGCCGCTCCGCTGTTCCACCCGACGGAGCGCCTCCTCCACCGCATCCGGGGGCGTGTTGTGGGCATCACCGGTCGCAACGAGCATGCCGGGCGCGCCGGCCGGGAAATACCACAGGCGGGGTAGGGGGAGTCGATCCGCGAGCATCCAGGCGATCAGCCGGCTGAGCAGGCGCATCTGCTCATCGGCCTGCGGGATCTCGATGCGATCCAGGTCGATCCATCCTCGAAAGAGCCGGTGGGCTCGCATCTCCACTGGCTTTCTCCCCTCGAGAGCCGCCAGGGCGGGGTTCCCCTGGCGGGTGAGGGCGACGCTCCAGGCCAGATCGAAAACCCACAATGCAGCCTTCCCCAATTCAGACCGGTGGACGGTCACAGCAGGGAACGGCAGATCGCCCGCTTTCGTGGCCAGCCGTGCAATCTCCTCCGCGCCGGCTAAGCGGTAGTGATCCGCTATGCCGTGGAACTGCAGGGACTCCGCGGGAAAGCCTCGCCCAACCGGATGTTCGAAGAGGATCCGGATATAGCCATCGACCGTTTGCGCGGAGAGTGGCTCTACCCCAAAGAGGTCAGCCAGATGGGGAGGCGGACGCATCGCGATCAGGGATCCCCCACGGGCCACATACCTGCGCAGCACCTCGGCGGATGTGGTATCCAGAGACCCAGCGCTCAGGAGCACCAGGGGAAAGCGCTCCAGGAGCTCCTCGCGCAAAGCTTCCAGGGAGATTATCTGGAAGGCATTCAATCCCTCCGCCCGCAGGATCTCCGCCAGATAAGCTCCGGTGGGCGGCGTGCCCCGGTCATTCCACACCAGGAGGATAGGGGCTTCCCGAAGATCAGCTGTCGCTTCCCCCCAGTTCTCCACATAGGGCGAGCCCTCTGGAGGGAGTTCCCCTTTCACGGTCCGCCAGAGGGTGTAGCTACCGGTCACACCGGCGGAGGTGGCCACCACCCCGGCCGCCCCCGCCGCTTTCAGAAATCGCCGTCGGGTCCAGTTGCCCATGGTTCGTTGCTTCAGGTTTTGGCAAAGGTGCGGGCCATCGAAGGTGGCCCGCACCCTGCAAAAACAGTCCCCCCTTCCTGCGCGGCCAGGCCGCACGGGAAATGGGGATTCCTCATACTGCGCAATGCCTCTATCCCAACGCTTCGGAAGGACTACCCTTCTGTTGCAAGCCCACAGTCTTTCAGCGATAGACTATGGGGAGGAACACCCGGAAACGAACCGATGTCGCAACGATCGCCACATTGTCGTCCAGATTGGGATCCACTGCGCGGCTTGAAGCGATTGTCCACACGGTCATGGACGAGCCGGGCCATTGTGCCACGTGCACCCGCCAGCGAACCGTAGCCGTTCCTCCCCGCGCCAGAGATCCCAGAGCACACGTCTCGCCGGTGCATGTCCCTTGCGAGGGTTGCGCTTCCAGCACGTTCACGCCAGATGGCAAGGTAATGGTCGCAGCGACGCTGGATGCGGCCGAGGGGCCCGTGTTGGTCATGGTAAGCGTATAGGTAACCACGTCTCCCAGGAAGACCAGCTCGGGATCGCCCGTGAGCGTAGCCCGGAGATCAGCCTCCAGCGCCGCCCGGGTCGATGCGGTGGCCGTATTGTTCCCGATATCCGGATCCTCGGTATCCGAGGATCCCTCAGCCTGGGCGCTCAAGAGCGTGCCCTCCGGGAGGTCGGATCGGACCGTAACCGTGATATTTAGGGTGAAGGCGCTTTGGGCCGATAGCGCGCCTGGGTTGCACCGGATCTGATTTCCGGAGCTCTGACAGGTGTCCGGTGAGAAGTCCTCCAGGATGACCTCTCCGGGGAGGGTCATGGTCACCCAGGCGTTCCGGGCATCCGAGGGGCCTGTATTGGACAGGATGACGCGGTAAGTGAGCGATCGGCCGATCACCACAGGATCGGGGGTATCTTCCAGGGTCACAGTGAGGTCCGCCTGGGTCTGGACGGCTGTTGATTCAGCGTCGGTATTGTTGCCGGCGTTGGGATCGGTGGTGCTCGATGCGACGATGGCCTGGGCGCTGACCGGGCCCTCCGGCACGCTGGGGCTTACCCGCGTTCGCAGGGTGACGGTGGCGGAGGCGCCAGCGGGCAGAGTGCCCAGATTGCACGAGCTTTCCCCACATGTGCCCTGGGAGGGGCTGGCGCTCAGCAGGGTCACTCCACCGGGCAGGGTGAAGGCCGCCTGAACGCTCTGGGCATCCGAAGGCCCGGTGTTGACCAGGGTGATCGTATACGTTAATAGGTCCCCCGCCAGGACGGGGTCAGGATTGTCAGTAAGGGCCACAGCCAGGTCCGCCCGCGTCTGGATCTGGGTGGTGGCGGTCGCGCTATTGTTCACAGTCTCCGGATCGGAGGTGCTGGATGTAACCTGGGCGAT
>JAUQQB010000536.1 GCA_030550075.1 Chloroflexota bacterium
AAGCAGTTGTCCTACTTCCACTGCCCAGGGAGAAAGGAGATGGGTTTAGGAGTTACGTAGTTCGGGGCTCGCGAGAAGAGGTAGAATGGCCCCACCCCCCTTTATCCCCCCTCCCCACGGCCCAAAGGGCCGTGGGGAGGGGGTATAAACATATTTTGGGGGGAGTCGCGCGCCGAAGGCGCGCGACTCCCCCCAAAACCCCCAAGAGAAAACCAACTGCGTAACTCCTACTGGATTTTGGACAAAGTAGGCTACGAGATGTGCGGTTTGAGCGCTCTCCGGATGCTGGACCAGCTCCCTTATTTATCCCCCACGCTTTCCCTCTTGAAGCAATATGTAAAGCCCTTCCAACCCTAATAAGTAGCTCCGCCACCCGAAGCCTAACACCACCCCGCGGCAAACCGGAGCGATCACCGAGACGCGCCGCCATTCCTCCCGGGCCTGGGTGTTGGAGATGTGAACTTCCACGGTCGGCAGGTTTACGGCGACGATGGCATCGCGCAGGGCATAGCCATAGATGTGCAAGGCGCCGGGGTTAATGAGGATCCCATCCGCCCACCCGCGGGTCTCATGGATGGCGTCAATGAGCGCTCCCTCATGATTCGACTGGACGATGCGGAGCGTGACGCCATGAGCCGCCGCCCATTCCTCCATCCGGGCGTTGATCTCCGCGAGGGTCATTGTCCCATAGATGTGGGGCTCTCGAGTTCCGAGCAGATTCAGGTTAGGGCCGTGCAACACCAAAATGTTCATAGGCTACCTCCTGATCAAGGATTTCGGTGGTCGTTTCCTTCAATTGTGAAATTTTCGTGGGGTGCGGGTTGCCCACGGCAGCCCCCACCCCATGAAAAACATATTTCCTTTCACTACCTGGCTTTTCCCTGCCTGGTTTTGCCGCGCAGGAAAGAGGGAAAAGAGGTCGGGGATTCCTCAAATTCTCGGTAATTTGAAGCTCGTCGCTATCAGAGGGGATGATTGCCATGAATTGCTCCGCGCAGGTAGTGAAGGCTACCGAAGACCGCTGCAACTACCTCTGAAAATTTCCGCCGGAAGTTGCGAAACTCACCGGTTTTGCGTATCGTTATTTTCCGCTAGAGCTGTCATGTCGGGAAGCAGGATGTGAAGGTCTGGGAGGTGAGGCGATGAGCGGGGAGCCTTTCGCAGTCATCCTGGCCGGGGGGAGCGGCACCCGCCTGTGGCCCCTCAGCCGACAGAGCCGCCCGAAGCAGATGCTCCGGCTGCTGGGGGAACGGACGATGTTTCAGCTGACAGTCGATCGGTTGCTCCCGATGTTCCGATCAGAGCACATCCTGGTGGTCACCGGCCAGGAGCACGTAGAAGAACTGATCCAGCAGGCCCCGGAGATCCCCCAGGAGAACTTCCTGGTAGAGCCGGTGGGTCGGAACACCGCGCCGGCCATCGGCCTCGCCGCCTTACACCTTCGCCGGCGGGCGCCGCAGGCCCTCATGGCGGTCCTGCCCGCGGATCATTACATCCGGGATGAGGCCCGCTTCCGGGCCGTGCTTCGGGCGGCCTTCCAGGTGGCGGAGAGAGGGTTTCTGGTCACTCTGGGCATTCGCCCCACTCACCCGGCCACCGGATTCGGTTACATTGAGCGCGGGGAGCCCCTGGGCCGCTTCGGAGGCTTCATGACCTACCGCGTCTTAGCTTTCCGAGAGAAGCCGGATCTGGCGACGGCCGAGCGCTTTATGGCCGACGGTCGCCATTCTTGGAACAGCGGGATGTTCATCTGGCGGGTGGATCGGATCCTGGAGGAGATCGAGCGGAACATGCCGGAGCTCGCTGCCGGACTTCAATCCATGGAACCGGTCCTCGGGACCTCGGAGGAGGCCGCGGCCATGCGCCGGATCTGGCCGGAGATGCCCAACATGAGCATTGACTACGGCGTGATGGAGAAGGCACAGGAGGTGGCGGTTATCCCCGCTGAATTCGGCTGGAATGATATCGGCAGCTGGGCCGCGTTGCTGGACATCCTGGCCACCGACGACCAGAGCAATGTGGTCCTGGGGACCGAGCACCTGGGCCTGGATACCTCGGGCTCTTTGATCTTTGGAAACGGACGGCTGGTGGCCACCCTGGGCGTGAAGGATCTCATTATTGTGGACACGGAGGACGTTCTCCTGGTCTGCTCTCGTGAGCGGGCCCAGGATGTCCGCCTGCTGGTGGAGACATTAAAGCGAGAGGGGCGATATGAATACTTGTAATGCTCCCTCCAGATTTGATTTTTGGTTTTGGTCCCCTGG
>JAUQQB010000537.1 GCA_030550075.1 Chloroflexota bacterium
GGGGAAAGATGGGTTTTGTCAACTTTCCGCTGGAGCCTGCTCGCAAACGGCATGAAACGAACCGGTTTTCTCCGGGTAGGGCGCCTTAGCGCCCGTCGTGGGAAGGGAGGATCCAGGGGGAGGCATTTGGGTGCAGGGGCACCCCTTGTGGGCGCCCCTGCACCCAAATACCAGGGTAGCGATAGAGGAACCTCTTGTCCCGACGGCCCCTCCGGCGATCAATAGGGAGCCGTCGTGAAGAGAAACAATCCGGCCTCGAGGATCCAGTGTTCGGTGGGCCGATCGGGGCTTTCAGGACTATTCCCGACCAGCCTCACCGGGATCTATGGTTCTATCGGGAAGACCCACGGGCCGGGCAGGCGCACGCTCTCCGCCGGGCGTTCCGAATCCCATCCGATCAGCTCCAGGATCTGAAGGGACCCTTTTTGCCGGCCCAGGTCTGTGGATCCGATCAGGAAGAAAATACGGAAGCATCCTTCCCCATCCGGGCGAATCCCTCCGCCGTAAGCGGTGTATGGGCCCAGGGTCAGCTGAGGGACCGGATTCCACGATCGCTGGGGATCCGGGGAGGTGATGCACAATCGCGCTTTCGTGCTGGAAGAGGTGATGATCAGCTGTTCCATCGTGACTCGAACCCCATTTGCGATAGCTGTCTGCGGTATTGCGAGCCGATTGCCATGATGCACCGGAACGGCGAACGTGAATGTGAAGGGTCCGATCGTTCGCCCCGTGTTGGGGGCGATCCATTGCAGGCTCTCCCCGGATCCTGAGATCGGGATCACGTTCAGCTGGAAGGACGCTTGCAGCCGCAACGTGTCGGGAAGCGGGAAGCCTTCCCATGCGTCGAAGGCGACGATGGAGACCTGTTCGCCCGGAGGGAGGGTCAGGCCCATGAGCGTGGAGGTCCCAATCAAGCCCTCTTCCGCCTCCGGTTGAAACACGCGCCCGGCGTCATCGGTGAGACGGATCCTGGTGATCTCCAGCCGTTCATTGGCCTGAGATGGGCTCTGGATCCGATAGCCGATGAAGATCGTGTTCCAATCCGCGTACGCCCACTCCAACGTGATGCGATATCCATCCCGCTCCTGCTGTAATCCTATGGGTGTGAGCAGCTGGGCGCTCGCCGGCCCGCGAGCCAGGGTGAAGCGCTCCCAGAGGTTCCCTGCCCAGGCGCCTACTCCGACCCCCAGGGCCAGCAAGAGGGCGACCAGGCCCCATGCCAGCGGCTGCCGGATCCATCGCCTGATGCCGGCTGGCTGGGAGGAGGCTTCGATTCGGGCACGAAGGCGGGGCCACAGATTCGCCTCCCTCGGGAACGCTCGCTCTGCCATCTCCTTCAACATATGGCTTAGCTCTCGCTCATCCATCTCAGATCCTCCGCTTTGTGCGCCTGGGAAGCGATGGGGTTGCGGATTTCGATCTCAGCCTTCCCTTTCATCCAGGACCGCTCGAAGGCGCAAACGCGCTTCATACAGATAGTGCTTAACGGCCCCGATGCTGCACCCCATGATCTCCGCGATCTCCTTTTCGTTGAGTTCCTGGTAATAGCGCAGCATCACGGCGATTCGCTGGGCGGGGGATAAATTGGCGATGGCCTGCCGGAGCCTCCGATGGCGTTCGCTCCGCTCCACCCAATCCTCCAGCGTCGGGAGGGGATCCTCCCGGCGGCCCTTCTGGTTTTCTCTCTCCTCATTGAATTCGTGATCCATATTGAACGGCCGGTCGCGCCGGGCGATTCGATAAGCCTCGCGAACGATCAGCTGGAGGAGCCACGGCCAGAACGGTCGCCGTGGGTCGAAGCGATGGCGGTACTTCCAGGCCCGGAGGAATGCGTTTTGCACCGCGTCCTCCGCATCCATGCGATCCTGGAGGATCAGATAAGCGGCGCGCAGGGCCCGCAGCTCATAAAGGCGGACCAGTGCCGCCAGCCCTTCCGGATCCCCCCGTTTCCACCGATCGATCGCGTCCGATTCGCTAACCGAATTCATGGCTCCTGCCTCACCGGATCCCTCGGGGCTCTTCCGGAAGACAGAAGAACCCCGAGGGCTAACCGAAGTGGACCTCAGTTGCCGCGTCGGGCGGAGGAGATCACATCGTTGAAGTTGTGGGTGCGGAGATCGGGGATGCTGGTGGTGAAGGTGCGTCGGCCGCCTCCGTAGTTGATGTCCTCAAAGTAGGTGCTGGCTCCCGAACCAGATGGGATAAATATGGAGGAAGTTTGGTCATTGAAGTTGATGGATCGAAAATCATTATAGTC